>JAPLUA010000607.1 GCA_026397855.1 Verrucomicrobiota bacterium
AACCTGCGGCCGCTGGACAAGATCACCGATTTGAACTGGAAATGGAGCGACAACCCGACCGTGAACGCCGAGCAGCAGCGCCTCAACGGCCAGAAAATGGTGCGCGACTGGAAGGTGCAATCCCTGCAAAACTGCTCCGCCTGCCACCGATGAAAGCGATGCCTTCCACGAATTCGAAGCCGAAGACCGGGCCGCAATACTGGCGCAGCCTGGACGAGTTCGCCGACACGCCGGAGTTCCGGCAGTGGGTTGAGAACGAGTTTCCGGCCGGGGCCGGCGAGCTGGAAGACCCGCTCACGAGGCGGCACTTCATGAAGATCATGTCGGCCTCCTTCCTGCTTGCGGGCGCGGGGCTGACAGGCTGCCGTCGGCCGGTCTCCAACATCCTCCCCTTCAACAAGCAGCCGGAAGGTTACATCCACGGCGTGCCCCAGTATTACGCGACAGCCATGCCGACCCGCGGCGGGGCGATTCCCGTGGTGGTCAAGTCGAGCGACGGCCGGCCCACCAAGGTCGAGGGCAACGCCCTCCACCCGGACAGCAACGGGGCGACCGACCGTTTTGCCCAGGCGTCGGTGCTCGACCTGTATGACCCGGACCGGGCCATGCGCTACAAGCAGTCCGGCAAAGTGGTCACCGAACCGGCAGCGCTCGATTCCCTGGTCAGCCTCTCCCGCCAGTTGGCGGAGAAGAGCGGGGCGGGGCTCTCGATCCTGATGGAGCGCAGCAGTTCGCCTTCGCGCGCGCGCGTGCAGAAGCTCGTTTCCGATCGGCTGCCCAAGGCAAAGTGGTTCATCTACGAGCCCGTGGATGGCGACATCCATCGCCAGGCCGCCACGCTCGTCTTCGGGAAACCGGTCAAGCCGTACTATCAGCTCGACAAGGCCAAGCGCATCGTCGCGCTCGACTGCGATTTTCTCGGCGCCGAGGAAGACCTGCACCGGCTGATTCGCGACTTCGCGCGCGGACGAAGGATCGAGTCGCCGGAGAAGTCGCTGGGTGAAGATTTGATCAACCGGCTCTACGTGGTGGAAAGCCTGATGACGCTGACCGGCGGGAGCGCGGATCACCGGCTGCGGGTTCAGCCGAGCGCGGTGCTGCCGGTGGCGGCTGCGCTGGCGGCGGAGGTGATACCGCAGGGCGGGGGAGAGCTGGCGGGATCGCTGCCGGCGCTGGGCAAGCCGGCGGGCGTGGATGCCAAATGGATTTCCGAATGCGCGAAGGACTTGCGGGCCCACGCCGGCAATTGCCTGGTCGTGGCCGGTCAGCGCCAGCCGCTGGCCGTTCATGCGCTCGCGTATGCCATGAACGCGGCGCTGGGCAACATCGGCAAGACGGTGGTGTTTCATGACGCGCCGGAGCCGGCCGAGGGGAGCATTGCCGAGCTCGCGCGGGCGCTGAATGCCGGCGAAGTCGAGACCCTGGCCATCCTGGGCGGCAACCCGGCCTACAACGCGCCGGCGGACCTGGACTGGACGGCTGCGCAGCGCAAAGCCAAACAGGTATTGCGGCTGGGTTCCCACGAGGACGAGACTTTTGCGCTCAGCGACTGGAGCATCCCGAGGCTGCATTACTTGGAGTCCTGGGGTGACGCGCGCACCAGCGACGGCTCGCTGGTTCCGCTGCAGCCGCTGATCGCCCCGCTGTTCGAGGGGATGACGGAGCTGGAGCTGTTGTCGCGGATGGCGGGGATCGAGCCGAACGGCGGCTACGCGATCGTGCGCGAGACATTCCGCGCCCTCACCGGCGGCGGCGAGGAAGAGTGGAAGCGATTTCTCTTCAGCGGCTACCAGGAAGGATCGGCCGCCAAGCCGGTGGAAGTGGCCCTGGATTGGGCTTCGGTGAAAGGCGCCTTGCAGGGGCCGAAGCCTGCTGTATCGACCGGGGGCCTTGAAGTGGTATTCCATCCCCACTACTGCGTGGACGACGGACGCTACAACAACAACGGTTGGCTCCAGGAGCTGCCCGAGCCGGTTACCAAGGTGGCGTGGGAGAACCTGGTGCTCCTGAGCCCGAAGACTTTCAAGAAGCTGGGGCTGGTGAACCAGACTACCGGCAGCGGGACAACCCAGTCCTCGCTGGTGAAAGTTTCGCTCGGCGGCCGCGAAGTGATTGGCCCCGCGTGGCTGCAGCCCGGGATGGCGGATGACACGATCGGTTTGGCGCTCGGGTATGGACGGCGGCAGAGCGGGCGCGTGGGGAGCGGAGCGGGCTATGACGCGTATCGGCTCCGCACGGTGGCGGCGCCGCATTTTGCCGCGGGGGTGACCCTCACGCCGAAAGGCGATCTGCACCCGGTGGCGAGCGTGCAGCATCACTGGTCCATGAACGGACGCCCGGTGGTGCGCGAGGCGAACCTGGGGCAGTATCTTGATCACCCGGATTTTGTGCGGGGCATGGGGCCGGAAGAGAGGCCCGACTTGCGTCCACTCTATGCCAATCCGCTGGACGAGACCCGGAAGCGAGGGCTGCACCAGTGGGGTATGGCCGTTGACTTGAACGGCTGCGTCGGCTGTTCCGCCTGCGTGGTCGCGTGCCAGAGCGAGAACAACATCCCCATCGTCGGCAAAGATCAGGTGGGCCGCAGCCGCGAGATGCACTGGCTGCGCATTGACCGCTACTATGCGGGCACGCCGGAGGATCCGCAGATGGTGCTCCAGGCGGTCCTCTGCCAGCACTGCGAAGCGGCCCCCTGCGAGAACGTCTGCCCCGTCAACGCGACCTCCCACGACGACGAGGGCCTGAACGTCATGACTTACAACCGCTGCGTCGGCACGCGGTATTGCTCGAACAACTGTCCGTATAAGGTCCGTCGCTTCAACTTCTTTGACTACAACAAGCGGCCGCTGGACGAGCTCAAGGGGCCGTTCTACACCACCCCGTTGCTGCACAGCACGGACGGCGAGTGGGACGTCACCCGCTGGATGAAGAACCAGAACGCCAGCCCGCGGCCGGCGGAAGAGTGGGAGCTGCTCAAGCTGGCGAAGAACCCGGATGTCACGGTGCGGATGCGCGGCGTCATGGAGAAATGCACCTACTGCGTGCAGCGCATCCATCAGGCCGAGATCGCGCAGAAGGTCAAGGCGCGCGACAGCGCGAGCGTCGAGGTGCCCGACGGCACCTTCAAGACCGCCTGCCAGCAGGCCTGCCCTGCGGAGGCGATTGTCTTCGGCAATATCAACGATGAAAACAGCCGGGTCTCCCGGATCAAACGGCAGCAGCGCGACTACGCGCTGCTCGAGTTTCTCGCCACCAAGCCGCGCACCACTTACCTGGCGCGCGTGCGGAATCCCAACCCGAAGATGCCCGACTTCCGGGCCGCGCCGGCCAGCTGGGACGAGTATCAGAAGGCCAATGGCGATCCGTTGGAGCGGCTGGGTGAGGAGGGCCAGCACGCTGGGCACGAGGGCCATGCCGGACAGGGTGAACCTGCAGGGCATGGCGGGCACGCCGCTGCCGTATCGGAAGGAAGAATCAAGTGCTGCCGCCGCCTCCGGGGCTGGAGCGCATTCCGCTGGTGGAGAACCAGAGGTCGCCCGGCTGGATCACCGACAAGGTCGCCGGCATCATCGAAGCCAAGACGCCAGCCTGGTGGTGGTGGGCGTTTATCCCGAGCCTGTTTCTGACGCTGCTGCTGCTGACGATGCTCACCTACCTCATCTCGTCCGGGGTGGGCGTCTGGGGGTTGAATCACCCGGTCATGTGGGGCTGGGCGATTGTGAACTTCGTCTGGTGGATCGGCATCGGGCACGCCGGTACGCTCATCTCGGCCGTGCTGTTCCTGCTGCGCCAGAAGTGGCGCACCTCGATCAACCGCGCGGCGGAGGCGATGACCATTTTCGCCGTCATGTGCGCCGGCATCTACCCGCTGGTCCATATTGGCCGTGTCTGGTACGGGTGGTGGCTCTTCCCGATCCCCAACTCGAACGGCATCTGGCCGCAGTTCCGGTCGCCGCTGATGTGGGACGTGTTCGCGGTTTCGACCTACTTCACCGTGTCGCTGCTCTTCTGGTACGTCGGGCTGATCCCCGACCTGGCGATCCTCCGCGATCGGTCCAAGACCAGGGCCAGGCAATTCTTCTACGGCCTGTTTGCGCTCGGCTGGACGGGGTCCAACCGGCACTGGAGCAACTACGAGAAGGCCTACCTCATCCTGGCCGGCCTGGCGACCCCGCTGGTGC
>JAPLUA010000502.1 GCA_026397855.1 Verrucomicrobiota bacterium
CCTGCTGAATACGCAGGTAAAGCGGAAGCAGCGCCACGCCGTAAAGGTGCGTGAAGGCGTGCAGCACGCCCGTGAGCCAGAGCGTGCGTGTCTTGTGGTGCGCTTCTGATTTCATCGGGGCTGCAACATCCAAGGCGATTTCATGCCGGTTCCTGAGAAGACCGCGGGATAGACATCGCGGAGCAACCCCTCTCCCCGGCCCCTTCTGAAGGGGTGAGGGTGAAGCCTCTGCAGCTTTTGGTATGGCGCATGATGGGGACTCCTCAGTAACTCATGCTGCCGCCAGCGAGCACCCGCGCGGCTCCGCCATAGCCGCCCGGCCCAGCAGGTCAAAGCCGTTGCCGCGGCGCACGCCCAGGTCTTCAGTCTGAATGGCCATCACCGAATAGACGTTCGCCAGGTCGAACACGCGGATCAAGCCCGTTTCACCCTCGCCGACCTCGCGCCCGGTTTCCGGCGAGATGACCTGCGCCCGGACCCAGGGGGGGAAATGGAAGATGCGTGATGCGTGGTGCGTGATGCGTGAGGGGGCAATGGTCCAATCGTAGGCCTGCGAGCTAAGCTCGCTCATGCCGTATTCGCAGAGGATGCGGTCGGATGGAATGCCAAGGTGCCGGGAAATGAGCGCGTGGAGGGTTGCTTTCGGCAGCACGCGGGAGCGGTTCTTGTATCCGCCGGTCTCGAGGGCACACGAGCCGCCAGGCAGGGCGAAAGAGAGGTCCTGTTCAACCAACCCATCGAGCAGGTGCACGAAGGAAAAGGCGGTGCCGAGCAGAAGGAGCGGGCGGTCGCTGGCGCTCGCAGCATGCAGGAGCCGGAGAGCGGCCTCGATGTCCAGGTCCCAGGCACCATCCTCAGTAAGCCTGCCGACAAAAGCCGATTCCCGGGCTTCCGCATCCCGCCGGATGGTTTCAAACATGTGCGCCAGCGACGAGTGGGGCACGCGTGCCGGCGGCGGCGTAAGAATGGCCAGTTCCCGATTTCCCGGCGGCAGTTGGCAATGTGCGTTGAACCAGCACAGCAGCGATGCCTCATAGATGGCCAGCGACGCGGCGCTATGAAAATGCCTGCTCGGCTGTTGCCCGATCGTGCCGCTGGAATGGAAAACCGTGGATCGTTCCCCGGCGGGAAGGCAGGAGAGATCCTGCTCCTTGAATGCTGCGGCCGGCACCGTCGGGATGGCGCTCCAGTGCGGCACCCGGCCCGGCACAGCCTGCCGCGCCTGGCAAAACCGGCGATAGGGGTCGTTCTGCTCGAACTGAAGCGCGAACAGATCCAGCGCGAGGGCATCGAAATCCGCTCCTGCTGGCGGGAGGTCAGGGCATTCTTCTTCCCTGCCCGGGCCCCCGCTTCCGGGTTCGCCTGCACGGGCAGCAATAAGCCCGCGCAAACGCGCGGCAAAGCCCGACATCGTGCTGGTGGAACTCATGCGGTTTTTGTCTGAAACAGGCTGGTTGTCCGCCACAGCCCGATGCTGATGTATAGCCGTGAGCGGGGATTTTTGCAAGACAAAACCGCCCCGACAGACAAAACCCAGGACGCACATTTTCAAGTCGTTGAGCACCAGGAAGCAGGCGATTTGGCGAACAAGAGGGCGCGCACCACCCCCGAATGCGCCCGAGCTTGTCTCGCGCCTCGCAACATGGAATGCTGATGGCTGAATGTCGGCTAAAGTTAAAATCTGCGGAATTACCAACCTGCCTGATGCCAGGGCCGCGGCGGACGCCGGGGCCGATGTGCTGGGCTTCGTGTTCTACGAGCGAAGCCCGCGTTTTGTCTCCCTGGAGGCGGCGGCGGAGATCATCCGTGAGCTGCCGCCCTTCATGATCAAGGCGGGTGTCTTTGTGAACGCGCCGGAGGATTTTGTGCTCCGCGCCGTCCGCGATTGCGGGCTCAACCTGCTGCAGTTCCACGGCGACGAAACGCCCGACTACTGCCTGCAGTTCGGCCTGATGAGCATGAAAGCGTTCCGTGTGCGCGACGCATCCTCCCTGGAAGCGGTGCGCAGCTATCCGACCGACGCCTGGCTGCTGGATGCCTACAACCCGGACAAACTCGGCGGCACCGGCGAGGCATTTAACTGGGACCTCGCCCGCGAGGCGCAGACCTGGGGGCGCCCGATCTTTCTGGCCGGCGGCCTGAACCCCGGGAACGCCGCCGAGGCGATCCGGCGTGCCCGGCCGTATGCGCTGGATGTTTCAAGCGGGGTTGAGGCTTCCCCCGGCAGGAAAGACCATGCCAAAGTCAGGGCCTTTATCGAGGCGGTCAGGGGTGCCGGGGACTGACCGCGCGCCCGGTTACGGCTTTGCCTCGAGCAGGACTACCCTGCCGTCGAAATCCGTGGTGAGAACCCGGGTGGAGCTGAGGGGGACGACGGTGTTCATCACGCCCGTCCCGAGCTTGTGTTCCCACTGCATGGTGCCGGTCCTGGCGTCCAGGGCCATCAGCAGGTCATTCTTGGTTCCGTAAAACACGACGCCGTCCTTCTCCGCGAGCATGGCGGAATTGATGTCGTAGCCGAAACCGGCGTTGAGCTCCCAGAGCTTTTCGGGGCTCGCGGCAGATGTGGAGAAGGCGTAAAGGAAATCGTTCATGGCGCGGACGTAGAACCGGGTCTGATCCTGGGACAGGCAGATGGATTCGCGCACGGTGTAGGTGCCGGTCCGCCAGATCTGCTCCCCCGTCTTCACGTCAAGGGCCGTCATCCTGCGGTCCGGCGCGACGATGAATACTTTGCCGTTGGCGCCTATCGGCCAGCAGGCGGCGGGAGACAGGAGCGTTCCGGGCCGGTCGCCCTTCCATTTCCACGCCAGCTTGCCGGTCTTCGCATCGAGGGCATAGAGGTGGCCGTCCCAGGCACCGAAGATGACTTTGCCTTCATAGACCAGCGGCCTGGTTTCGACAAAGCCCGCCACGCCATCGAATTGCCAGGCCTGCTTTCCCGAGGTCAGGTCCAGCGCGCGGAAAATCCCCTCGCTGGAACCGACATACACCATGCCGTCGGCGATGCGCGGGGAGGCGACGATCGGGCGCCCCGTGGAGCAACGCCATACCTCCTTGCCGTCCTTGGCTTTGAGGGCGTAGATATTCCCGTCGGCGGACGCGATAACGGCCAGGTCGCCGCTCACGTCGGGCGTGGAATACAGGGCGTTCTGGCATTGGAACTTCCATTGCACCTTGCCCGATTTCAGGGCGAGGCCGTGCACCGTACCGGAGGCGTCGCCCACAATCGCCAGGTCCTCCCAGATCGCCGGAGAACTGGAGATGGTGTAGCCGGTGTCGAAGGTCCAGAGCGGTTTGACGTTCGGGTAGCGCGTGTTGGCGGAAAAGTCCGGGCGCGCCTCTGCTTTGGCGTCGCGGGCGTAATCGTGCTTCAGCAGCGCGACCGTGCGCCACGGGGCCCTGGTTTGCTGGCCGTTCGGGTGCTCGGAGATCGTCATTTTGCCGTCCTTGACTTCGACGACGTTAAAGCCGCCAGTGGGGGCCCCCGCACGGAGGTTGGAGCGGCCCATGACGCCGGGCATGCCCTCGAAGGAGAAGCCGCGGTTGGCGTGTCCGTGACCGCACAGGACCACCTGCGTGTTATACTTCTTGAGCAGGTCCAACACCACATACCAGTTCGCAATGCCATTATCTATCGGGTAATGGGTGATAAAGATAATCGGCTGGTCCTTGGGCAGCTTCTTGAGAGTTTCCTCGAGCCAGCGCACGTCCTGGGGCGCCCAGTGGCCGTCGCCCATCTTCATCAGGGGACCCTGGTGCATGCCGATGAAGCAGTATCCGCCTTGCTCGAACAGGAATCGGTCCTGCTTCCAGATGAGCGGGAAATCGGTGGCCCCGGACTCGGACCATTTGGTGTCGTGATTGCCGGGCAGCGTGTGGCAGGGAATCCGGATGCCGTCCAGGATATCCTTGGCCATCCGGAGCTGCTCGCGCGAGCCGTATTCGGTGACATCGCCCGAGACCACCACGAAGCTCAGGCCGGTGAGCGAATTGATGTCCTGCACCGCGGCCCGCAGGTCCTGCTCCCCTGACGACGAACCCACGTGCGTGTCGCTCAGCCAGGCGAACCGGAACGGGGCGGGTGCGGCGGCCAGCCAGAGCGGCAGCAGGAACAACAGGACGAAGTGCGGTTTTCGGATCAGTGTGCGGTGCGGTAACATGGGATGATTCTCGGCCGGTCCGGTCTCTATTTCAAGCCCGGGTCTTGCCGCGCAGGGAGTTGAACACCTTCATGAACGCGTCCAGCCGCTTCCGTTCAAGCGCGCCGAGAAACCGGCCGGCCTCGCGGAAGGTCGAGCCGACAATGAACCCGTCCACCAGGGGGAAGTAGGATTTGAGATTCTCCGGCGTCATGCCGGAGCCGATGAGGACCGGCACGCGCGCGTGTTTCCTGACGCGCCGCAGCTCGGCCAGGGATGGCGGCTCGGCGGTGCGGGCGCCGGTCACGATCACCCCGTCCACCAGGAAGAACTCCGCCTGCTTCACCTCATCCAGGATATCCAGATCCCCGGTGAGCGCGTGCGAGCAGTGCTTCTTCTTCACATCGCCGAAGACCTTGATGTGCTCGCAGCCGAGCTTGCGGCGAAGCCGGAGCAGCTTGCCGGCGCAGCCTTCAATGAGCCCGGCGCCGCCCACGTGCGCGAAGACGTAGCCTTCGACGCGGATGAAGTCCAGGTCCGCCTCGTGCGCGATTTGGAGGGCGGTCTCGTTGGCCGCTTCGAGCATCTGGATGCCGACCGGCCCGGCGAAGCGGGCCCGGACCTCGCGCGCGACCCGCTTCATGACCTCGACGGCGCGGGGCGGCAGCGGTGCCTTGATGTAGGGGAGGTCGTGGCTGTTCTCGAGGACGATGGCGTCGGCGCCCGCCTCCGTGTAATGCTGCAAATCCGACAATGCCTGCGCGAGGATACCTTTGTCGTTGCCGCCGTAGCGCGGCGCGCCGGGCAGGGGTTGAACGGCGATCATTGCGCCGAGGAATTTGTCCGGTAGGGATCTCATGGGTGGGTTCCTTTCTGTCAGCCGGCCGCCAGGGCCGTGGTCAATTGTGGAGCAAGACTGGGTGCCATGGGCTCAGCAGATCCGCGGCAGCTGCTCGCCGCTGGACATGTCGAGGATGCGCCGGGCGCCAATCGCGCTCTTCAGCAGCACCCTGGGGGGGCGTTGGTCGGAGACACTTCCGATGCGGCTGGCCCCGATGCCGTGCGGATGCGCCCGCATGATCGCCAGCGCCCGCTCTGTCTCCCGCTCGGGCACAAACGCCGCGAATCTCCCCTCGCAGGCGACTTGAAACGGGTCGAGCCCCAGCAGCTCGCAGGCGGCGCGCACATCCTCGCGGACCGGGATCAGCGTTTCCTCGACCTGCAAGGTCAGGCTGGAGGCTTCTGAGATTTCGTTGAGCACGCTGGTCAGGCCGCCGCGCGTGATGTCGCGCAGGCAGTGGACCTCGATGCCGGCGCGCAAGAGTTGCAGCACCAGGTCCGCCAGCGGCGCGGAGTCGCTTTCAATCGCGCTCTCGAACGCCAGCCCCTCGCGGACGGCCATGACGGCCATGCCGTGGCGTCCCAGGTCCCCGCTCACCAGCACGGCATCCCCAGGCCGCACGCTGGCCGGAGTGATCTTGAGCGGATGATCGAGAATGCCTATTCCGGCAGTGTTGATGAACAGGCTGTCCCCCTTGCCTTTATCAACCACCTTGGTGTCGCCCGTGATGATCTGCACCCCGGCCTGCTGTGCCGCCTGCTGCATGGAGGCCACGATCTTCCACAGGGTTTCCATCGGCAGGCCCTCCTCGATGATGAACGCGGCGCTGAGATAGAGCGGGCGGGCCCCGGCCATCGCCAGGTCATTGACGGTGCCATGCACCGCGAGGGAGCCCAGGTCGCCGCCGGGAAAGAACAGCGGCCGCACGACGTAGGAATCGGTGGTGAACGCGAGGCGCTGGCCGCCAGCCTCGAACACGCTCGCGTCGTGCTGCGAGTCGAGCATCGGGTTGCCGAACGCCGGCAGGAACATCTTGCCGATGAGCTGGTGCATCAGCTTGCCCCCGCCGCCATGGGCCATCAACACCTGCGGGTAGTTCTCGATCGGGAAGGGGCAGGAGAGGTTGAAGTCGGGAATGGAGGTCATGGGTGTGGGCGATACCGGTAATAGGCGGCGCAGGTGCCCTCGGAGGAGACCATCGTGGCGCCCAGCGGATGCTCCGGGGTGCAGCGTGCGCCGAAGGCCGGGCATTCGTGCGGCTTGATCCTGCCTTGCAACACCAGCCCGCTGAGGCATTCGGATGGCTCTTCGACGCGCAGGTCGCCCAGTCCGAACTTCCGCTCCGCGTCGAAGGCCGCATAAGCCTCGCGCAAGCCGAGGCCGCTTTGCGGGATCTCGCCGATGCCGCGCCACTTGCGCGGGGTGACTTGAAAAACCTCGCCGACAATCTGCTGCGCGGGCCGGTTGCCTTCCCGGCGCACCGCGCGGCTGTACTGGTTCTCCACTTCCGCCCGCCCGCTCTCCAGTTGCCGCACACACATCAGCACCCCCTGCAGGATGTCCAGCGGCTCGAACCCGGTCACCACGATCGGCACGTGATACTTTGCGGCGATAGGGATGTATTCCTCCCAGCCCATCACCGCGCAGACGTGGCCTGCCGCCAGGAAACCCTGCACGCGGCGATCTGGCGAGCGCAGAATGGCCTCCATCGCCGGCGGCACCAGCACATGGGACGCCAGCAGGAAGAAGTTCTTCAGCCCCTTCCGGGCCGCTTGATACACCGCCATTGCCGTGGCGGGCGCGGTGGTTTCGAAGCCGACGCCGAAGAATACGACCGCCTTGCCCGGGTTCTGCTCCGCTAGCTTCACGGCGTCCAGCGGTGAATAGACGATCCGCACATCGCCTCCGCCGGCTTTCACGGACAGCAGGTCGCGGTTGCTGCCCGGCACGCGCAGCATGTCGCCGAACGAGCAGAAGATCACCCCGGGCTGCGCCGCGATCGCCAGGGCCCGGTCAATCAGCTCGAGCGGTGTGACGCACACCGGGCAGCCGGGGCCGTGGATCAGCGTGATGTTCTTGGGCAGCAGTTCGTCAATGCCGAACTTGATGATGGCATGGGTCTGGCCACCGCAGGTCTCCATGATCGACCACGGGCGCGTCGTGATGCGGGCGATCTCCCGCGCCAGCTTGTGGGAGCCGGCCGCATCCCGGTATTCGTCCAGGTATTTCATTGCCTCGACGGCGGGGGCACCGGGGGCGAAGTGTCGGGCGGGGCAGGGGGAGCGCCTGCCCTGGTTTCGTCCAGGTCGGTGAGCTCCTCCATCTCGCGCAGGTACTCGAACACCTGCTTCGCCTCGTCGTCGTCCACCCGGCTCAGGGCGAACCCGGCATGGACGATCACATAGTTGCCGACCTGGGCCTCGGGGACATACGCCAGGCTGACTTCCTTGAGGATGCCGCCAAAGTCAACTTTGCCGCTCCGCATCAGCGGGTCATCGCCGCTGATGCTGGCGATCTTTCCTGGAATAGCCAAACACATCGTGCTGCAGCTTACACCCTTCGGCGGTGCAGGGCAACGAATTGGAACGGCGAATTGGAACGTCCCTCCAATACCACCGGGCTTGGATTTGTAACGTAACAAAGCGGCAGCCGGGCACTGGAGGGATGAACTGCGGAACACCGGTGGACTGAGTTATGCGGACTGAAACGGGGAGTGGGGAGAGGGCCTGGAATGCCCCGCAAACGCGGCGTTGGAGCTCCGATGGGGCTTGCGGTGGTCTTGTCAGGGTTTGCGTGCTATCAACAGGTCGATCCTACGGAATTGGACAGGAATGTCCGCCCACCGGAAGAATGTGAGATGCGCACCCAGCGCCCAGCCGAGAGAATTGTCTTTGAAATCGCCCCGTTCCCCGGCAATATGACATGTCACTTTTGAACGCCGGTTGAGGGAATCGCGTGTTGTCTCCCTGTGCCGGGTTCCGTCAAAACATGAAACGAACGCATCATTGTAACGAACTGCGCCCGGCGCACATTGGCCAAATGGTCACCCTGGACGGCTGGGTTCACTCCCGGCGCGATCTCGGCGGCCTGATCTTCATTGATGTCCGAGACCGCGAAGGCCGCACCCAGACGGTCTTCGATCCTTCGGATCTGCCCAAGGATCTTTTCGAGCAGGCAGCCTCTCTCCGGAGCGAGTGCGTGGTGCGCATCACCGGCAAAGTCCGCGCGCGGCCCGAGGGAACCAATAATTTGAAGATACCGACCGGCGAGGTCGAAGTCATGGTTACCGCGCTCGAAGTCCTGAACGTTGCCGACGTGCTGCCGTTCCCTGTGGATGATCCGGAAGTGGCCAGCAAGGTGAACGAGGAAATGCGGTTGAAGTACCGCTACCTGGATTTGCGCCGGCCCGAGATGGCCCGCCACCTGCGCGTCCGCAGCAAAGCCGCCACCGCCACGCGCGTGTTCATGGATGAACAGGGTTTCCTGGAAGTCGAGACGCCCATTCTTTTCAAGAGCACGCCTGAAGGAGCCCGCGAATTCCTGGTGCCGAACCGCCGTGAGCCGGGGACGTTCTACGCCCTGCCACAGTCGCCGCAGCAGTTCAAGCAGATCCTCATGGTGGGCGGCGTGGAGCGCTATTACCAGATCGCCCGCTGCTTCCGCGACGAGGACCAGCGCGCCGACCGGCAGCTCGAGTTCAGCCAGATTGACATCGAGATGTCGTTCATCGAGCGCGAGGACATCTACGCCCTGATCGAGGGGCTGTTGAAGCGCATCTGGAAGACGACGCTGAACATCGATATCCCGACGCCCTTCAAGCGCCTCTCCTTCCAGGAAGCGATCAACCGCTACGGCATTGACAAGCCGGACACGCGCTTCGGCATGGAACTGGTGGATTTCACCGAGGAGTTCCGCGCGAGCAAGTTCAAGATCTTCCAGACCGCCGTGGCCAACCAGGGTGTGGTGAAGGCCATCAACGCCAAGGGCCTGGCGGGCGTCACGCAGGGCCAGGTGGATACCATGACCGAATATGCCAAGAGCTTCGGCGCCAAGGGGCTGGCCTACATCAAGGTTGAGGGCGGCGAGTGGAAATCCCCCATCGTTCGATTCTTCAGCGAGGCCGAGAAAGCCGCGCTCACCAGCAAGCTGGCGATTGAGGAGGGCGATTTGATCCTCTTCGCCGCCGACCAGTGGCTGACCGCGTGCGAGATCCTGGGCAAGATTCGGATCTACTGCGCCGAGTTGCTCAAAGGGCAGGGGAAGCTGGCTATCCCGGCAGACCGGTTTGACTTCCTCTGGGTCATTGATTTCCCGCTGCTCAGCTTCGACAAGGAGCAGAACCGCTGGTATTCCAGCCATCATCCCTTCACCGCGCCCGTCACCGAGGATATCCCGATGCTGAGGACGGACCCGAAGAAGGTTCGGGGCCAGCACTATGACGTGGTGGTGAACGGCGTGGAATTGGGCGGCGGCTCCATCCGTATCCATCGGCCGGACGTGCAGAAGATGGTGTTCGAGGAGGTGCTGCAAATCGCGCCGGAGGAAACGAAGCTGCGCTTCGGCTACATGCTCGATGCCTTCCGCTATGGCGCTCCGCCGCATGGGGGCATCGCCCTCGGCTGCGACCGCCTCATCGCGATTCTCTGCGGCACGCCCAACATCCGGGACGTGAT
>JAPLUA010000414.1 GCA_026397855.1 Verrucomicrobiota bacterium
GCCGGCACAGCCGAGGAATTGCTGCCAAAAGCCCTGAGCCGGTTTCCCGCCGCCGCCACGACCGTATTGCTCGATCCGCCGCGCAAAGGCTGCCACCGGGATACGCTGGAGCTGCTGCGCCAAGCGCGCACGGCCCAGGTCATTTACGTGTCCTGCGACCCGGCCACAATGGCCCGCGATCTGAACATCCTCTGCGCCGACGGGGTCTTTGAGCTGGCCGGGGTTGTTCCCCTGGATATGTTTCCCCAGACATCGCACGTCGAGTCGGTGGCGGACCTGCGCTGCCGGGCAGGGGCGCCTGAGGCAAAACCGGGCTTGCCAACCGCCCCGGCATTCATTCAACTTTAGCGCGCTGCATGACAATCCAAGCCGATGCCGGTTCCGAGAGAAAGTTCGCCACGGTGTTTCTGCCTTGGGTCGTGGCCGCCGGGGCCCTGGCGGTTTACCTCGTAACCATCAACCAGTGGCTTTCGTTCGGGAGCCTGGCGCCTGTGGCCCAAATGTCGGGCTGGACGTGGCAGCCGGAGTATCACGGCCCCGCTTACTGGCTGATCACCTACCCGCTGCACTGGCTGCCGGCTCGATCCATCCCGCTGGCGCTGAATATTTTTTCGGCGGTCTGTGCGGCCCTTTGCCTGGGCTTGCTGGCCCGCTCCGCGGCGGTGCTGCCGCAGGACCGCACGCAGGCGCAGCGCGACAAGGGCCAAGGTGATTCCGGCTGCCTGGACATCCCCACCGCCTGGATGCCGCCGATCCTGGCAGCGCTGGTGTGCGGGCTTCAATTGACCTTCTGGGAATACGCCACCTCGGCGTCCAGCCAGTTCTATACCGGCGGCTCTAATGAGATGTTCGACCTGCTGCTGTTCGCCTATGCGGTCCGCTGCCTGCTGGAGTACCGGTTTGACGGGCGCGATTCATGGCTGATCCGGGGCGCGTTCGTCTATGGCGTGGCCATGACAAACAACTGGGCCATGATCGGTTTCCTGCCGCTCTTCATCGCCGCCATGGTCTGGATGAAGGGCCTCGCTTTCTTTAACGCGCGGTTCCTGACCCGGCTGGCTTTGGGCGGGCTTGCGGCGCTCTCGCTCTACCTGCTGTTGCCCCTGGCGCAGAGCATCTCGGACCACTCGATGGCTCAGTTCTGGCCGGCCTTGAAGGCCAACGTGGCCAGCCAGCGGGCCGTCCTGCAAATGCTCTACAAGTTCTCCCGGCAGACCGTCGTGCTCCTGAGCCTGACGTCGCTTGTGCCCGTCCTGATCATGAGCATCCGGTGGTCCTCCTACTTCGGCGACAACAGCCGGCTGGGGATCATCATGGCGACCCTCATGTTCCACGTCGTGCACGCCCTGTTCCTGGTGGCCTGCATCTGGGTCGCGCTCGACCCCCCCGTGAGGTGGCCTGCATCTGGGTCGCGCTCGACCCCCCCGTGAGCCCGCGCAACAAGGGGTTCGGCATTCCCTTCCTGACATTCTATTATCTCGGGGCCCTGAGCATCGCCTATTTCAGCGGCTACTTCCTGCTCGTCTTCTCGGGGCGGGGCGAACATTCGAAGCGCCTGTCGTCGGAGGTGCGGTTCTTGAATTCAGCCGTCACCGGGATCATCTGGAGCCTCCTGCTGATTGCTCCCACCGCCCTCATCTATCGGAACCTTCCCCGGATCCGCATCACCAACAGCCCGATGCTCAGGCACTACGCCGAGCTGCTCGCCGAAGGGGTGCCCTCCCGCGGCGCGGTGCTGCTGAGCGATGATCCCCGCCGGACCATCCTGCTGGAGTCCTGGGCCGCCCGGATGAGTGGTTCGCTCAGCTACCCTGACTATCACCGCTACCTGAAGCGCAGGAATGGCCAAGCCTGGCCTGTCCAGGTTCCAAAAGACTACAAGCAGCCGGCTGATGAGCAGTTTCTCGTCCAGCCCCTGTTGCGACTGGTGGCCACCAACAGCGTTTACTACCTGCACCCGAGCTTCGGCTATTATTTCGAATTCTTCCAGCCGGAGCCGCATGGCCTCGCCTATAAGCTTACCGCCCGATCCACCAATGACCTCATCGCCCCGCCACCGTCCGCGGGCGTTATGGCCGAGAATGAGCGCTTCTGGGACCGCGCCGGGGACAAGGCCCTCGATTTCCTGCAAAAGACCGTCGCGCAGTCCAATAAGGTTAAGAACCCCGGCGTGGCCGACAGCCTCATGGACATGGCATACCTCAGTGCCGAGCCGAACCAGGATGCGGCCACCGTCGCCGGGTTTTACTCCCGTGCGCTCAACTGTTGGGGTGTCGAGTTGCAGAAGGCCGGGAGATTGACGAACGCTGCGGCCATGTTCGAGCGCGCGATCGAGCTCAATCCCGACAACCTCGTTGCCCAGATCAACGGGGACTGCAACAAGAACCTGCAGGCGGGACGGGAGAGCACATCCCAGATCTCGCGCTCGGTGGAGGACGAATTCGGCAAGTACCGGAGCTGGGATGCCGTGGTCGGGGAGAACGGCCCGTTCGACGATCCGAACTTCTCGTTCGAGCAGGCCCGGACCTTTGTGCGCTGCAACCTGCATCACCAGGCGGCGGAGCAGTTTGACCGGGTGAAGACGCTCGCGCCGAGGAACCTTTCGGCCCGGATATGGCTCACCCAGCTCTACGTGGTGAACCGCATGCCCGCACAAGCCATGAAGCTCGTGCGCGAAATCCGATCCCATCCGGCGATCTTCCCGGTGCCCGCCACCAACCGGACGGAGATGCTATTTGCCGAGGCCTCGACCTACCTGGCCAACAACGATCTGCCGGGTGCGGAGAAGGCCGTCCAGGTTGCCCTGAAGAAGTATCCGGGCGACGACGGCCTGCTCTCGACTGCGGCGCAGGCTTACATCAATTTCCAGTGCTACTCGAATGCGCTGGCAGCGATTGACCAGCAGCTCAAGGCATCGCCCACCAACCTGACCGCGCTTGTGACCAAGGGAAACATCTGCATCTGGCTCGGCGCTTACGACAAGGCCATCCCGCCGCTCACGCGCGCCCTGGCAGTGGAATCCAACAATCCTTACGCGCTCATGAACCGCGGGATTGCCAACCTGCGCTGCGGGCACCTCGACGATGCGCAGGGCGATTATGAGGCCCTCCAAAAGACCCTCCCCACCTCTTCCCGCATCAATTACGGCCTCCAGGAGATCGCATACCGGAAGAAGGACACAAACGCCGCCATCCGCTACTGCCGGGTTTACATGGCCAACGCCCAAACCAATACGGCCGAGGCCAAGATTGTCATTGACCGCCTCAAGGAGCTAACCACCGGCTCCCGCTGACCCCACGGGATGCGGGTCGCACACGTCATCACGCGCCTGATCGTGGGAGGGGCCCAGGAAAACACCCTGGCCTCCGTCCTGGGCCTGCGCCGGAAACCGGCCGTCGAGGCGGAGCTGATCGCCGGCCCGGCCCGGGGACC
>JAPLUA010000593.1 GCA_026397855.1 Verrucomicrobiota bacterium
CGCGTGGACCTGGATAGTAACAAGGTCGAACTCTACCTCTGGAATGGCCAATACACCACCAACCTCACCGCCGTCACCGGCCTGGCCGGCGGCGGCGGCTCGCTCTACAACGGCACGGTCGCGTGGCGAGGCACCAACGGCGGCATCTACTATTGGAACGGCTCTCATACGGTCCAAGTCACCGCCGAATCTGCTGTCAGCCAGCCGTCCCTGTACGCCGGCACCATCGCCTGGACTCACCTCGGGACCAGCAACACCTTCACCCTCCATTACTGGGATGGCACCACCAACCAGGTGCTGGACACCTGGCAAGACCCCACCTGGAGTTCCTGGGAGTGCTCGCTTTACGCCGGCAGGATTGCCTACGTCAGCGGCGGCGTCGGCGGCGGCGTGTGGTATTGGGACGGCACCAAGCGCGTGGAGGTTGACCACTCGGGCACTGCGCCATCCTTGTATGACGGCAAGATCGCCTATGTCCAAGGCGGGGTTTACATCAGTTATTGGAACGGCACCAACAAAGTGGAGGTGGACCAGGACGGCGAGGTTCCGTCCCTCTGCGCCGGCAAAATCGCCTACAGCAAGTTGGTCAATAACACCTCCTGGCAAATCATGTTCTGGGACGGCACCAACCATTCCCAAGTGACCTTCGATCCCGCCACCGTCAGCGACGACACCCCTGCGTTGGATGTCTCCCCCGCCGCGACCACCATCGCCTGGATTCAAAACTCAGGCGGCAGTTCCAGCGAAATCTTCATCGGCAAGCAAACCAAGCCCTGGACGTTTGTCATGATGGGTGACACGCGTGGCCACCACGACACGACCACAGGCGTCAGCGTCGTGCTCGCCCCCATCGCCACCAAAATCGCCGAACTGCGCCCTGACCTGGTGCTGTGCTGCGGCGACCAGATTAACGGAGACGCCACCAATGGTCTTACCCCGCTGAGCTACGCCCAGATGTTCGACAACTGGAAGACCGCCATGAGCCCGGTCATCGCTTCCAACATCCCCATATATACCGTACGCGGCAACCACGAGAACAATGCCGACGAAGGTCCGCCGCTGCTGGCCGTGAAGCAGGCCTATTACGACGCGCTCGGCACCAACATGCCCGGCAACGGACCGAACAACGGCCCATCGGACGACCAGCGTGGCTACACCTACTCCTTTACCTACAAGAACGCCTTCTTCGCCGTGGTGGACCAGTATTTCTATCCCCTCTCCACCAATGGCGGATATGACAGCATTGACCAGACCTGGTTGGGCCAGCAACTCCAGCAGAGCTACACGCCTTACAAGATGCCACGTCCACAACCTCAGCGTCTGCGTTGCCCCCGACGACTACGGCAACAACATCTGCCAGTTACTGGCTGGCAACAGCGGCGCTGAATTGGACGACACCTCGCCCAACCCAGAGGCGGGCATGACCCTCACCTATTACAATACCAACCACTACGGCTTCGCCCTCGCCACCGTGGGGGCCGAGGCGATGACCATCGAATACTACCTGCTCGACAAAACGGGAACCCAGTGGTCCAAGGCGACCTATACCACCACCGTGCCGGCGGTGCAGCCGCGGGTTTCCATCGCGGTCGGCGGCAGCACGGTGACGGTTTCCTGGCCGCTCGTGCAAGAGAACTGGGTCTTGGAACAGACCAACCGCCTGTCCAACGGCAGCGCCCCCTGGCCGGTGGTGAGCGTGCCTTACATCACCAATGCCGCGAACATTAGCGTGACCCTGCCGGTTGCGCCGGACGCGCAGTTCTTCCGCCTCCAAAAGCAGCCGTAGCCCGCCGCCGTCATCTGCGTAAAGGGAACCCGCGCCCGCGACGTGCGAGTTCTCGGGCACGATCGCGTTTAGGGGGCCGCCCATGTCCATGAAGTTTGACCTTTCTGCTGTGACGTAGCACAGACTGGCGGTTGCTAACCTGCCGCCCCTGTGCCGCCACACGAACAGGCCGACAAGAATGTCGGCGATCCCACTCGCGAACGCACCCATTGAAGTTGCGCTGGCGTGAGCGGGGGGCGGTTGCTAACCTGCCGCCACTGATCATCGTTTCCAAACTATGCCCGGCCAACTGAATGCCTTTCAATTGAGCATGTTGCAGTGGAACGATCTCCACCCTTACAACGCCGTTCACATCGTCCGGGTTCCCGGCCAGTTCGATCTCGACCGCCTTAAGCGCGTCATCACGGGGACTTTGGAGGGCAAGGGCCTGACCAGGCTTACGTTGGACCGCAGCGCCGCGACGTATGAGTATCACGGCGGAGCGGCAGAGGTCGAAATCAAGCTCATCCCTGATGCGACCGGCGAACCGGGGCGAACCGGAGCGCCGGGATCCGAAAGCGCATCCAACGCCGGCCGATCCACGGGCCAAATCGCGCAAACGTCGGCTCGCCTTGCGGCGGAAATTGAGCGCCAGATAAACACCCCGTTTGCGACGGAAACGCCGTTCACCCCGTTCAGGTTCCTCGTTGCGCCGGAGCGGGAGGCGTTCTGGCTGGGCCTGGTCTATTTCCATCCCGTCGCCGACGGGGAGAGCATTGTGCTGCTGCTCAAGGAAATGGTGGACGCCTGCCGGACCGGACGGGAACGGGACCAGGCGCGGCCGATCGAACGCTACCCCTCGCGCCGGGACAACCTGCTGTCCCGCCATCCCGACGTGCTCGCGAAGAAACTCGCATCCCTCCCCCGCTCGATCCGGAACATGCGGAGCACCTGCCGGCCCCATTACCGCGACGCCGGGGATCCGGGCAATAAGTTCACGTTCTTCTCCCTCAGTCCCCAGTCGTTGGGCAGCCTGATTCAGGCCGCGAAGTCCTGGAACGTCACGCTCAATGACCTGTTCCTGGCGCTGCTGCTGCAAGCGGTCCCACCGCCAGCCTCCCTACGCGGGCCCACGGGACGGCGCAGAAACTTCTCCCTCGGGTGCATCGTCAACACCCGGAAGGATCTCGGGCTGGACGGAGGGGACACCTTCGGGCTGTTCCTGGGCTCGTTTGTGGTCCATCACGCAGTTCCGGCGGGAATCGGGCTGGCGGAGCTGGCGCGGGACATCGCACGCCAGACCCTCGCCATCAAGCAGAGACGGCTTTACCTCGGGACGGCTTTGGAATTAACCTTTGGGCGGCTATTGGTATCTTTGTTCTCCGGTGCGCGGAGAAGGAAGCTCTATCAGAAGCATTACCCCTTGTGGGGCGGATTGACCAACATGAACCTGAACAAGCTTTGGCCGCAGCCGGACGAAGGGCGGCCCGTGGATTATTTCCGGGCGGTATCCACCGGCCCGGCCACCCCGCTTGTGGCGTCAATCACCACGGTCGGGAAGGTGGCCAACATCGGCCTGACCTGGCGCTCAACCGTCTTTGGGGTGCCGGAAATCGAGCGCATCAAAGCCCGCTTCCTGGACCCGTTTGGGCCTCTTGACCGCCCGTGAGCCCGCGCACACTGCCACTCCTCCTCATCGGCATCGCCCTCCTGTGCCCGGGGTGCGCCACCTACGTGCGCCACGGCCTCGACGCGGAGCGCGCGCCCCAGATAGAACGCTCCTGCCTGAGCCGGGATTTCATGCCCTCGCCCGAGATCGAGCAGAAGATCCTGGCCCTGGATCCGGAGCACGTCACCGAGTCGGACCTTCGCGGACTGCTCGCGCAGGCTCCGGCGCCCAGGATCATCAGCATCCACGGCGGCATCTATCCCGTTCAGGAGCAGATGTTCGGCTTCTGCCGGTTCCTCGTGGGGATGGGTTATCCGGCCGGCAGCATCACCAATCCGGGGGATGGCACCTACACGTTCAGTTGCTACGAGAGCAGCGAGAAGATCGCCGGCTGCATCGCCTGGTATTACGAGCGGGAGGGATTGCGACCCATGATCGTGGGCCACAGCCAGGGGGGAATGCAGGCGGTGATGGTTCTCCGGCAACTGGCCGGTCTCTCCTCGCCAAGGCTCCATGTCTGGAATCCCCTGACCTGGGAACAGGAGGAGCGGTGTGATATCCTGGATCCGCTCACCGGCGAGCGACGCCCCGTGGTCGGACTGCAATTGCCCTACGTCTCCTCGCTCGGCGCCGGCGGCCTGACCCGCATCCTGCCCACCCAGTGGGACATGATCGGCCGGCTCCACGACGTGCCCGACTCAGTGGAGGAGTTCACCGGGTTCTACAAACACCTGGATCCGCTGGGCGGCGATTACCTGGGCTACGGCAGCGTCAACCATTTCGAGTCCATGGGCAAAGCGGTGGTGCGCAATGTGCGATTGCCGACCTCTTACCATCATCGCAGCATCCCCAACACCGAGCACCTGCTGCGGAGCCAGCAGATCATTGACTCGATCAACAATTACCACCCCAACAGCCAGCCGTTCGATGTGCCGGTCCTGGACATGAAGCTCGACGAGGACAGCAGCAACATCCTCTGGGCCCGGGATGTCTGGTATAGCGTCAAGAAGCATTGGGTGCTCGAATTGCAGCGGCTCCTCCGGTTGCGACACACGCACGTCCATGGCCGCTGACGCGTTATCCCTGAATCGCGCCGTCGTGTTCGGCGCCGCCGCGGTTTATTGGGCCGGCGTGTGGGTCCAGGCGCGACGGATTCGACGGCGGACGGGCCAGTCCACCAATTCGCGCCCCCGGGGTTCCAAGGAACAACTGCTTTGGGCGGGGTGGCTTTTCGTGGTGACAGCCTGGCTGGCGCTCCCGTTCCTGAGCGCGGGCGGCCAGGGGTGGATGCCGGGGGCGGACATCCTCCCGGCCCTGGTTCATCCGTGGCTTCGCGCCCTGGGGATGGCGCTGGTGGCCGCCGGGTACGCCGGCACGCTCTGGTGCTACGTCGCCATGGGCAACGCCTGGCGCATGGGGGTCAACCGGACGGAAAAGACGACCCTCGTCACGCGCGGCCCCTACGGGTTTGTGCGGCATCCCATCTACCTCTTCCAGGTCATGATGGTGGCGGCGATTCCACTCCTGCTGCCTTCAGTCCTCGCCTTTGCCGCCCTTGCGATCCATCTCCTTTGTGTCCGGACCAAGGCAGCCGATGAGGAGTCGCACCTCCGGACGCTCCTGGGCCAGCCCTACGCAGATTACTGTGCCCACACCGGAAGATGGCTGCCGCGTTCGCGGTGCCGGTGCGGCGCGCATCACTGAAACCCGCAAAGCAACCCATCCCATGAGCACCCTGAATCCCCCTGACATGCAAACAACGGGCCTGCCGCTCGCAGGCAAGACAGCGCTGGTTACGGGCGGAACGCGGGGCATCGGCCGGGCCGTCGCCTTGAAGCTGGCTCGCGCCGGCAGCGACGTCGCCATTGTCTATCACAACAGCCATGAGGAGGCCGAGGCGGTCTGCGAAGCCATCCGCCAGTCGGGAAGGCGGGCGCATGCCATGCAGGCCGACGTCAGCGAACCTGAATTGGTGGCGGAAGTCTTCGCAGCCGTGCGTGAGCAATTCGGCCAGCTCGATATCGTGGTCAGCAATGCGGCGGTCGGGGTGCTCCGGCCCGCCCTCGAACTCTCCCTCAAACACTGGCGCCGGTGCATGGAGACCAACGCGCTCGCCCTGAATCTCCTGGCGCAGCAGGCGGTGCCGCTCATGCCCAACGGGGGACGCATCATCGCCCTATCCAGCCTCGGCGCCCAGCGCGCCATCCCCCAATACGCCTTCATCGGCGCCTCCAAGGCCGCCCTCGAAAGCCTCGCCCGCAGCCTCGCCCAGGAACTCGGCCCCCGGGGAATCCGCGTCAACGTGGTCAGTGCGGGGGTCGTGGATACCGATGCGCTGAAATACTTCCCGAACCGGGAGCAGTTGCTGGCCGAGTTCGGCCGCCGCGCCCCGGCCGGCCCAACCCTCACCGCCGAGGCGGTAGCCGACGCAGTTTACTTGCTCTGCCTCCCTGAAGCTGCCATGATCACAGGCCATACCCTTGTCGTGGATGGGGGTTACTGTATCTCAGGATGAATAGCCCTAGCCTTATGGACGCCGGCCTCAATGGCGGAGTGGCGATCGTGACCGGCGGAAGCCGTGGCATCGGACGTGCCGTCGTCGAAATGCTGGCTGCGGCCGGCATGGACGTGGTGTTCACCTATCTCCAGGGCGCGGCCGCGGCCGGCGAGGTCGTGGCGGCGGGCCAGGGACTCAAGATCGCCGCCGAACCGCTGGACGTCCGCGACGCCGCGGCCTGCACGGCCCTCGTCGAGCGGGTCGTCGAGCGGGCCGGGCAGATTGATCTTCTGGTCAATAATGCGGGCGTCATCCGGGACAACCCGATCACGGCGCTCGAGGATGAGGATTTCCGCATCGTGATGGAAACCAACACGGTCGGCACTTTCAACATGACGCGCGCAGTCGCGCCCCACATGATCTCCCGGCGCAGCGGCAAGATCGTCAATGTCAGCTCGGTCGCCGGCGAGAAGGGCGGTCGCGGCCAGTCGAATTACGCCGCCAGCAAAGGCGCCATCAACGCCTTTACGCGGTCGGTGGCGGTCGAACTGGCGCCGCGCGGCATCACGGTCAATGCCGTGGCGCCCGGCGTCATTGAGACCGAGATGTCGCGCGACGTGCGCGAGCGAGCCGGCGATGCGGTCCTGTCCCGGATTCTGCTGCGGCGCATCGGCCGCCCGGCCGATGCCGCCTACGCGGTCTGGTTCCTGGCCTCGCGCTACGCCGACTACATCACGGGCGAAATCCTGCACGTGGATGGCGGTTTTAAGATGGAATAGCATGACAAACATACCAATCACCAAAGAAGACATCATGGCGGTCTATCCGAAGATCGCTGACATCATCGCCTCGGCCCTGCCGTGCGAAGTCGAAAAGGTCAAGCTCGATGCCTCGCTCATTGATGACCTGGGCGCCCAGTCCATTGACTTCCTGGACATCGTCTTCCGGCTGGAGCGCGCGTTCAAGGTGAAGATCCCCCGGGGCAAGATCATCGAGGAGGCGCGCGGCAATCTCACCCAGGCCGAATTCGAGCAGGCAGGCGTGGTCACGCCCGCGGGCCTCGATCGATTGAAGACCTTCCTGAGCGAAGTGCCGCCCGCACGGTTTGCGTCGCCGCAGAAAGTGGCCGACATCCCGCGGCTCTTCACCACGGAAACCTTCTGCAAGATCGTGATCCGTCAACAGCACGCAACCCCGCCCCCGGCTGACGCCAAGCCTGCCTGACGGGGACTCCGCCGCGCGTTAACGCCGCATGGATGCGCATTTCCGAGCCTTCTCGTTTGTGGACCGGATTACCTTGGTTCACGACGGCATACATATCGAGGGCCGGTACGCCATTCCAGCGGGGCTGCCTGATTTTCCCCTGTCCCTGGTGGGCGAGGCCATCGGCCAATTGGCCGCCTGGGCGGCAATGGCGGCGGTGGATTTCACCCAACGGCCCATGGCCGGCCTCGCCGGCAGCGTTGAGCTGCTCCACGCTCCCCGCCCGGGCCAGGTGCTCGAATTGGCTGCGGACATCGAGAACGTGGACTCCGAGAGCGTGGAATACCGCGGCACGGCGCATGCGGACGGAACTCCCCTGCTCTGCCTGAAGGACTGTGTCGGCCCCATGATGCCGCTGGCGGATTTCGACGATCCCGAGAAGCTGCGCGCCCGCATGGAGACGCTGTGCGGCTCCGGCGCAGCCCCCGGAGGGTTCCCAGGCCTGCCCCGGATGGAGATGACCCGCACCGGAGGCGACCCCGGACAATCAGTGGCTGCCACCTTCCAGGCACCCTCCGTGGCGCCCTTCTTCGACGATCACTTTCCCCGGCGTCCGGTGTTTCCCGGCAGCCTCCTCATGGACGTGAACCTCCGTCTTGGCGCGCTGCTGGCAGGTGAGATTCCCCCGCCCTCCAGGGGCCGGTGGGTGCCGGGATTGATCCGCGACATGAAGCTGCGCTCGTTCATACCGCCCGGCGCCTCCCTGCTCCTCGAAACCAGGCTGAAGCAGCTCTCGCCCGATTCCGCGACCCTATTCCTCGAAACGCGGACAGCCAAGGAACTGATCGCGACCGCGAGCCTGGTCCTTAAGGCCGGGGATAACCTATGATGCCACGCCGAAGAGTCGCTATCACCGGGATCGGCATGGTGACACCCGTCGGGGGCAACGCGCCCGCCACCTGGGCGAGCCTGCTGGCCGGCCGCAGCGGTGTCGGTCTCATCCGCCAGTTCGATGCCGGCGGATTCCCGGTCCGCATCGGCGCCGAGGTCAAGGATATGCCCCCTGAGGCCGCACTCTGCGACCCGGCGCTGCTCAAGTTCGCCTCGCGCTCCCACCGGTTTGCGCTCGCCGCCGCCGCGGAAGCGCTGGCCAACGCCGGCATCCACCCTTCGCCGCCCAACAGCCATCGCTGGGGCCTGAGCGTTGGCGCCGGCATGCTCGGCGTCACCTTCAGCGAGTTCCAGGCCGTCCACGCCGCCTGCAGCCCCGACGGGGATTTCAACCCGGACGGCCTGCTGAATCCCGCCTACCCGGCTGACCCGGTGGCCTTCTGCCGCAGCCAGACCAACGCGGGCCTGGGTCTGCTGGCCCGCCAGTTTGGCATCACCGGCTATGCCACCTCGGTGCATACCGCCTGCGCTTCCGGCGGGCAGGCGGTCGGCACCGC
>JAPLUA010000458.1:0-1019 GCA_026397855.1 Verrucomicrobiota bacterium
GCGCTCCATCCGGACCTCCATCCCGGCCTGACTGAGGACCAGAAGCGCATGTGGCTCCGCGTGCAGGATGCCTATGCCCTGGGTGACTTGGAGGAATTACGGGCGCTGGCCTTGGTGGTCAAGCAGCCCGAAGCAGCCGACTCAGCCTTACCATCCCTGGAGATGTTGCGCCTCGAACAGGATAAGCTTCGCAAGCACATCGGCGCCGTGTTGGAAAGGATCGCGACGATCCGGAATCACCCGCCTTTTTCCCTGCAAAAACAATTGCAGGACGAGGAGTGGGTGGCGCAGCGGCGCAACGAGTTTGCCGCCCAGGAACGCATCCACCAAACCAAGGTCGATGCCCTGCTCGCACACCTGAAAACCC
Organism: Verrucomicrobiota bacterium; assembly: GCA_026397855.1. Classification (GTDB taxonomy): domain Bacteria; phylum Verrucomicrobiota; class Verrucomicrobiia; order Limisphaerales; family UBA8199; genus JAPLUA01. The sequence goes on from JAPLUA010000458.1 coordinate 368, forward strand.
TGCGAATGACTGACGGCCATGACCCACGATTTGGTGCCAATTGACCCGGCGCTGCTCGCGCTGATGCACAACGCCTTCGGCAAGGACGGCGCCCTCCAGCCGTTCGCCCGCGAAATCATGCTCATCGAGTGCCCTATTGCCGGTACCAGCCACCGCGACCTCAAGTCGGTCGAGCCAAGCCTGGCTCCCGGCGCCTTCCTGGTCTTGAAGCGTGAGCCGGCCAACCCGCACGACGCCCTGGCCATCATGATCTTCGACGAAGCCGGCCACCACCTCGGCTACGTGCCCCGCGCCAAAAACGAGGCCCTCGCCCACCTGCTGGACGCCGGCAAGCTGCTCTTCGGCAAACTCGAAGCAAAACAATGGATCGGCAACTGGCTCAAGGTCGAAGCCCGCCTCTACCTGCGCGATTTCTGACCGCCAGCAAGACATGAAATTCCCCCTCCCAGAATCCCAACGGGATTCCATCCTTAAGCCCAGCGCGAGCCACGAGCCACCCTGGGTCCACCGTCGCAAAATAGCTTCCCAACCCCAACGGGGTTGTAGCAAAGCTGCGCCTGCTAACCCTCGTTGCCCACTTCCATGAAACGCAAGAAGAAAGCTGGAAGCAAACCCCGCCCCTCGTCGGCCTCCAGCCCAAAGCCCCCTGAAT
>JAPLUA010000458.1:1042-4585 GCA_026397855.1 Verrucomicrobiota bacterium
CCAGGAACGACTACACGGAGCTGGACTATCTGGTAGCCACCCGTATTCGCCAGCACTCAAACCCAACCAGGCATCAACGCGAGCGCCTGCGTCAGCATGACCAAGTAGAGGCCCGTATCCAGTCGGATCCGGAGTCCATCCTGCGCGGAGCTCACACCGCTCTCGACCGCGGAACCTCCCTCCTCTTGAAACTGATTCGCTCGTGCAGCCTCCGTCCAGAGTCTGGCCCGGGCGCAGCGGACCACGCGTTCGACTGCCTCGCCTCGCGCATCACTTTCCTCAACCGGCAGTTGGTCCGCCTGGCGGAATGCCGCACCCCGCATGCTTGCCGCGCTCTGTGGTGTGAGGCAAACGCCCTGACCGCTGCGTTCGTTCGGCTGGCAGCGCACTTCCCGGAGGTGTTCCGGCCCCTGGCCGAAACCTCCTTGCTGATGCCGTCCCTCGTCGGGCCGGTCCCCGAGGTGAAGGCGTCAAAGGCGCTCGCCAAGGCCATTGGACTGGCCGCCAAACACCCGGCGGCCACCGTGCGAGCACGGCAGCCTTTGGGAATGCTCTGTCATCACCTCGTCGCCCGGATCGTCGAGAATATCCTGTACGCCAGAAGCCAGAAGGAGCACATGGAGAGAACAGCCCGACACACCAAAGCCAAACAGATTATCCCTGAGTTTTACCGCCCCGAAGCCCGCCGCCACCTGGAAGAGTGTTGGGCGCTTCCCGACCTCCAGCCGGGAGCCGAAGCCGACGAGTGGTGGGCCAGAAAAGTGAAGCCTATGGTCCACGCTGAGTTCGAGCGCATAAAAGAGGACCCCGTCCGAAATCACGCTTTGTGGCGCGAGTTGGAACAAGCCACCAGCCCCGGAAGCCACGCCGATAAATGCGCCGCCCTCGACAAATACTGCCGAAACAAACTGCTCCAAATCGCGAAAGCTCTGCCAGCCAAAAACGCCTGAAGCGCTCGCCAACCGGTTTCCCACAGACCGGCCTCCAATAGGACCCTGCCTTATTCCCGAATCTCCATCGCAATTTCCCTCGCGCCTCCGCTCTTTCGTCCTACCGTGGGGTCGCAATGATTTACATTAAAGTCAACACCCGCGGCAGTGGCGCCCTGACCCCGGACGCTCGCCAGCGCATTCACTCCGCGCTGGAGGCGGAACTCCGCCGCGGCATTCGTGTTCGCCACCCCTTTTTCGATAACCTCATCAGGGAAAGCGCGCAAGCCGCCGCCAAGGCCGTGGCGGCGAGATCCCAGCAGCATTTGCATCTGCACCAAACCCGGCGTCTCTTTCTATGACCGCACACGAAGAACTCCGTTCCTTTGCTCGCGCCCTCGAACCAACCTGCAAACAGAAGAACCTCAAGTTTGCCTGCCTCCCGTCCGAGCACGACCTCGAGCCCGCCCCGCGCTTGGCGCTGGCGCCCTACCTCTATCTCACCCACGTCGCCGAGGAACTCGCCTGCGGTCACGTTGTGCCGACCACCGCAGGGAGAAGCCTTTTCATCCGGGTCCGCACCCCGTTCGCCGCCGCCTCCACCCTCAAGTTCGTAACCCTCCGCACCTACTCCCTCATCCTGGTGGCACAGCGCGGCCTGAAAATCACCCGCTCCGAGCGAGACCTCAGCCCCGCTGCGGCCCAGGCCGACCCCCAGGAAATTCTCGCCCAGGCTGCCGCGGCCGCAACCCAAACTCAAACCAGCGAGCAGGCCTTCATTCAGCCGGAACAGTCCGCCCCTTTTCCGACCAAAAACCCCGAGCTCCTCGCTTACCGGGCCACGTTCTGCACCGGCACCGAGATCGGCTCCGTCCTGCCCTCGTCCAGCCAGAAAACCGATGAACAGTCCCCCCCTACGACACTAGCTCAAATCTACCTCCTTTAGCTCAACATGAACTCGAATCGAATGGCATCGGCCCGGCCCCGCCTGCACCCGCGCCCGCTAACTCCCCTGGAACGGATCGACGCGTTTCTCGAGCGGAATAACGAAGGCTCCCATGCGGAACTCATCCGGCAACTCCGTAAGGCCATGTTCGCCGACGTGGACGCGTTGGAAGCCTCGGGCACAGTCAAACTCCCGAAATAACGCTATGACCCGCATTGGAAAAATCGCTCGCCTGCCTCGCGATATTCGCGAGCAGTTGAACCGCCGCCTTCACGACGGCGAGCCCGGCACTCAACTCGTCGTCTGGCTTAATGCGCTGCCCGACGCCCAGACGATTCTGGCGCGGGAATTCAGCGGACGCGCCATCAGCCAGCAAAACCTCTCCGAATGGAAACAGGGCGGCTACCGCGACTGGCTTGCTCACCATGATACCCTTGCGCGTGCCCGCGAGCTGGCCGCCGACGCCAAAGAGTTGGCTGACGCCACGGATGGCGCGCTGGCGGATCATATGGCCATCTTCCTCACCGCCCGCTACGTCGCCGCCCTGGCGGAATGCCAGGGCGAGGCCACCGAGGAGTCCCGGCGCCAGCTCCGCTCCTTGCACGGTCTTTGCCAGGACATTGTCGAATTGCGCCGCGGCGACCACAGCGCCGCCCGCTTGAAAATCGAGCAGGAGCGCCTTGCCCGGGAACGGCAGCAGACGGAAGACGAACTCGTCGAGCATTTCAAACGTTGGGCCGGGAATCCCAAGGTGCGCGACTGGATTTGTTCCGCCTCGCTCAACCCGGAAGAACGCGACCTCCGCCTCCGCGAAGTCTTTGGCCTTGCGCCGGACGCCCCGGAAAACCCCGCCCCTCCATCCCACGCCGCAAGCGACGACGAGGGCGCGAAATCAAACTGAATCCAACCGAATCAAACTTAATTTCCTTCCCTGCGCCGGTCTCGTGATAGGTCTCTCGTTACCCCGGCTGCTACCATGGAGCTCAAAGCTCGCGAAGCGCCATGGCGATGGGAAGGCGGGCGCCCTGGATGGCCGGGAACAGACCGCCAATCAGGCCAATCAGCACCGCCCACACAATCCCTTGTGCCAGCAAGTCCGGCGTAACCGCGAAGGCAAACGTGACCTGGCTGAAGCTCTGCCAGTTCATCGTCGCCGCCTCGATGCCGTTGAAGGCGAAATAGGCAACCAGCGCCCCTGTCACGCCCCCCACCAACGCCAGCGCCAGCGATTCAATCATCACGGACACCACCACCGCGCCGCTGCCGAAGCCCAGAGCCCGCAGCGTTGCGATTTCGCGCGTGCGGGCAGAGACCGAGCTGTACATGGTGTTGAGGGCGCCGAACACCGCGCCGACGGCCATCAGGATCGCCACGAGAAAGCCCAACGTGGTGATGAGCCTGGTAACCGCCGTGGATTGCTCGGCATAGTACTCCGTCTGGCGAAGCACCTTCACATTCAGGCGAGGGTCACTGGTCAGCGCATCCTTGAACTCCTGGAAGGACTCCGGAGAGCTGAGCTTCACATAGACGGACTGGAAGGTGTCCCCGCGGTTGTAGGCCGCCTGCAGGACCCTGGCATCGGTCCAGATCTCCGACTCGGCCGTGCCTCCGCCTGCGGAGAAGATGCCGACGATCGGCCAATCGCGGCGGCCTACACGCAGTTTGCCG
>JAPLUA010000360.1 GCA_026397855.1 Verrucomicrobiota bacterium
CAGCTCCGACGGCGCCCAAGCCACCCTTCTCACCGGCGTTGGCTACCGCACCAACAGCGGCCAGCAGCAACTGGTTCTGTCCGGCCTGGCTGGCGGCTGGTTCACCACCTGGATGACAGCCGCCGGCGGCGCAACATGGGGGGCCAAGGTCCAAGTGGTCAGCGGTGTGAAACCAACCATTCCTGCGGCCAATGGGCTGGCTGGAACTTCCTCCAATGTTTGCTACTCCATCTGGACCGACGAAGGCGCCGGGACAAGCGACAACTGGGGGTTGAACGTGGGCCGCCTCTCAAACTCGTGGCCGGCGGCGGTCGCCTGGGGACCGAAATCCGCTGGGAAACCTGACACGCTTCAAGTGAACGGCATTTCCAGCACCGGGCGAGCGGTGGGCTGGCGGCGGAACGGAACCAGCCTCGTCTATTCCAACTATGTGGCCGATTGGAAAGGCGCCGCCACCCCGGCATTGTGGAATTTCACCGGTCTGGACGGCAGTGCGGCAGGGCAGGCGTATTCGGTCAGTGCCGACGGCACGAACATCTTCGGCGCGTCGCCGAAAACCGGGGCCGCGGCCACCGACTGCTATGGCTACAAGGCCGTATTCAATGGGGTAATGCCTGGGCCGGCGGCGCAATTAAGCGTCGCCCCGCTGCGCATTTTCCCCGATAAGGCAGGCTCTGCCAACCTGGCCATTCCGTATGGCTGCACGGCGGACGGGAAATATGCCGTCGGGATGAACTATCGCGGTGTGGAGAAGGCCGTGCTCTGGGATACGAGCAATTCCAACCCCGCCAAGTGGACCGTTGTTGACCTGACGGATGTGGCGGCGGCCAATGGGAGTTTGGACATTTTCATCCGTCTGTCCCGCGCCTACAGCGTCGGCACGAACTCGGCTGGAGCCCTGGTGATTGCGGGGGTGGGCCTGGACACCAACAACCCCGCCAGGACACGTGCGTTCCTGATGACGGTCGCGCCGCCGCTCGCTCTGATCGCCTTCCCGCCAACGGTCTCAGTTTCGGGCTCATACCCTGCCGGGTTCACGTTCAGCTTCCTAAGCCTGGCAAATGCGAACATCACCAATTACCTGGAGCGCAAGTCCAGCCTCACTCTGTCCGGGGGCTGGACTACGATTACCTCCAGCCCGAGCATGGGGACCATCGCCAACCTGTCCGACCCCAATCCGATCGACCAGCAGTGCTTCTATCGCATCCGAATTCAGTAACGCCATTCGGAAAAGGGGCAGTGCCGGAAAGCAGCAACCAGGGCTGACATGGGGTTGAATTGGGTCCGGGGTGACCGCCGTTGGCACGCAAGGGTCCCGTTTCTTACGTGCGGATTTGGGCCGGGGCAGCGGTCTTCAGTCGTCCGTAAGGCGTGCTTTTTCAACGGTGGCGAGCGCAAAGGAATCCCAGAGATGGACCGGACGCACAGACCGGAGTGCCAAGAGCCGCCGCACCTATCCCGCGGCGGGCTTCTTGATCTCCTTCAGCGTCCGGGCCTCGGGCTTTGCGGAATAATACGGGTCCAGCGGGTAGCATCCGCTAATCAGGCCATTCCGGGGCGCAGTGGTGCAATCGCTGAAGGTCCGGCAGATAGACTTGGTGGTGAGTTTCCCCTGCTCGATGGCATCCGCCAGGATTCCCGGATACGAGAGCACCATGCGCCCGATGCCGATCATGTCGGCCCATCCGTGACGCACGACATACTGCGCCACGTGCGGCAGGTATTCCTGCAGGTAGCTGTAGGCGGTGCCAACTAGGATGAGGCTGCGGGGCGCGCGGGCCTTGAGCTGGCGCACGGCGTTGATCTGCCGCGCGACGCCAACGAGCGGGTCTTCCGGGGGCTGGTAACCGTCGGAAGGCGGGTAGGCCGCGGGCCGCTGGATGTGGGGGTTGTAATAGGGCGAGCCGGCGGTGAGGTTCACGATCTTGACCCCCAGGCGGTCACAGAGCTCTAGGAACTGGACGGCCTCGGCCAGGTCGTATTCGACCGGGTTGTCCTGGTTCACCCCAAAGCCAAAGCGGTAAGGCAGACAGTGCGAGAAATCTTCGGGCACGCCGGGGCCGGGCTTGCCGGGCAGGGAGCGCGCGGGATCGGGTTTGAACGGGACGGAATCAAAGGCGCTGAGGCGGACGCCCAACTCAATGGGGTTCCCGCTGGCGCGAATGCCGGCCACAACCTCGCGGAGGATGCGCGTGCGGTTCTCGAAGGAGCCGCCGAACCTGCCCGGCCGGGTGAATGCCCCTAGGACCTCGTGCAGGAGATAGCCGTGGCAGTGCTTGATGTCCACGAAGTCGGCCCCCACATCCCACGCGATCCGGGCGGCAGCGACGTAGTCCTCGATCAGGCGCTCAAGCTCGCTGTCGGTCCAGACCTGCGCATCGCTGGTCACGCCGAACTTGCGGTCGAGGATGGGGTGGCGATAAGCGACCCGGGGCTCCATGCGGGACTTGTCGTTGGGCTTGCAGAACCGACCGGAGTGGGTGAGCTGGAACCCGATGACCAGGTCGTCGGCGCTGCCGCAGCGTTCCTTGTGGGCCGCCATGACAGTTTCGCGCAGGCGGGCCAGGCCGGGCTTGTTCTCCTCGTTGATGATGAGCTGGTTGGGATTGGCCCGGCCATCGGGGCGTACCGCCATGGCCTCGCCGCCGAAGATGAGCTTGGCGCCGCTCTCGCCGAAGCGCTGCCAGCGCCGCAGCACCTCGTCGGTGATGCCGCCGCGGACCGTGCCATCCCAGCCTTCCATGGGGTGGACGGCGCAACGGTTGGCGAGCTGCTTGCCGTTGACGGAAATGCGGGGGACGGGCTGCGCCAGCGGCGAGGCGCTGCCTGTGAGAATGGCATCCTCGCAGGGCAGCTCGATTCCCAGCGACGCCACGTGGCTGCGGAAATCGGCTAC
>JAPLUA010000329.1 GCA_026397855.1 Verrucomicrobiota bacterium
CGGACGATGCGCGGGCAGCGTGACCTGCCCCGAAGACTGCTCGAAGCTCCCGGGGCGGACTAACCAAAGCACTCCAAGACGAAATACCGGCTGACGCCCGAGGGATCCACCGTCCAGGCCTTGCCGGCGCTCCTGCTGCCGGCGCGCGCTTCGGGCCGATCGGGGCTGTGAAGCAGCACCCGGCTCAAGACAGCCGCCGGCTCCAGGACAAGTTCCGCCGTGAGCGGCGCATAATTGAGTTTCTCGATAATGCTCTGGTTGCTGAATGCGTTTCGCATCTCGGGATTCAGGACCGTTCCCACTTTGGCCGGCAGCGCCTGGATCAGCAGGCGATTGCCGTCCCGGTATCGCCTCACCTGCCAGGTGGCCGGAAGCCCCTTGATCACCAGCGCCTCGCCGGTGCCTGACCGCAGCACTTTGACGACAGCGGCAGCGATGCCCTTTTGCGCAATCCGCTCCGGGCGCCAGCAGAGCCGCCCTTTTCCCACAGGCACACTGAACCAGCCGTCCTGGAGTTGCTTCGCGAGAGAATCCGGCACCCGACACTCAGCCACCTTGATGGGTGGCTTGAGGTTCTTATACGGCGGGAATCCGCCGGGTCGCGGCGGTTCGGCCAGTTCGCACGCGACGCCGAAATCCTGCAGCCAGGACTTCGCGCTGGGGTTCGCCTCCTGGTCGTAGTGCCCGGTCGGGCCGGTGGCAATCACTGTGCCGCCCCCGGCCAGGAATTCCGACAGGCGTCGCCGCTGATCCGCGGAGAGGCACACCGCGCTGCTCAGGACCAGGCGTCGCCATTTCCCGGCTCCCGGGATGTCCGTGACAACTTCGTAGGTGATGCCCGCGCGCATCAATTGCAGGCAGCTTGCGTGGTAGTCGCCCGCGTAGTCTGGCTGGCATTGGCCATAGAAGTCGCGCGTGGCCCGGGAAAAGAACACGGCGATGTCCGTGTCCACCTCCCCGGCGAATAGCTGGGGGCGGGCCTTCTCCCAGCGGTAGCCTTCCCCGACCAACTCCGAGTCGTCGGCCAAAGCCGCGAGATGCGGTTCCGTGGCGACGAGCCGGCCCTTGAGCGTGCTGAACCAACTGTCGGAACCGAGGAACTTGTTCAGCGCCCAAACGAAGAAAGCGGTATCGGGAAAGTAACCATAGCCGAGGCCGAAGCAGGCCGCATGGTGATCGCGGGCGATGCCCAGGTGCAGCAACTGGCTCGGGATGCGCTCGTCCCAGGCGCCCTCGATGGACGGTGTGGAGCCGCACATTTCCAGCATGATCAGGTTGCAGCTCCGGATGAAGTCCTGGTAGCTCATGCCGAAGGCGGGCAATGCGTAGCCGTCGCTGCTGGAACAGCAGGTCAGGAGCGGAAACCCGGGCGGCAGCACCTTCTTAACGTCCACCAGGAAATCGCCGCAGGCCTCAAAGCGCATCTTAATCCAATCCCGGAATGCCTGGCTGCCGCGGTTTCCCCAGAACCCCGCATCGCTGACCGGCGGCAGGCTCTGACCGTATTGCTCCTTGAAGCGTTTCCGGCAATGGCTGCAGGCGCAGGCCCGCCAGTCCGCGTAGAAAATCCCGTCGTCGCTCATCAGGCCGTCAATGCCGGTCTCCGCGAGCAACTGCTTCAGGTATTGGCCGTAAGCCGCCCGGAAGGCGGGATTGTTCATGCAATACTGCTCGGCGTTGTAAGTCGCCAGATACACCGGCTGGCCCGCCTCCACATCGAGCATCCGCCAGTCGTTCAAGCGCGACCCGTTGAATTGGAGGGTGGCGGCAAGCTCGTTCGACGGGTAGAACGGGACGTGGTGCCGGTTGCTGCGCCAGATGTTCAGGGCCTCCTCCCGGCTGCGCGGACGATGGGTGAGCACCGACGAATGGTGGTCAAACAGCACGATCTGCCGCTGGTGGAGCTCATCGGCAATGAACCGGAGCAGGTCGTGCAGGCGTCCCCAGATGGGCATGACATCCCAGCGAAAGTGCGCACCGAAGACGCTGCAGCAGTTGACCCCGCTGGCCGCGCAACGGTCGGCCCGCCGCCGGATCTTCTCCATCAATGCCTGGTTGGGCCAGGCCAGGTCCTCCCAGGTCAGCCACCAGCTCACGGCGCGGTAGCGCGACTTGTCCTTCTCATCCTGCTTGCGCGGGCTGGTGAACTCAGCCGCCTGCGCGATCGAACCGTTCCAAGTGAAAGGCGCCAGAGCACCGGCCGCTACCGCCATTCCGCCGAGCGATTGCACGAAGGACCGCCGCGTCCAGTCTCCTCCTGCGGAGAACCGGACTGGCCGGGAGAGGTTTGACTTCTCGCGGCTGCGCGGCGAGCGGTGATGGGCTTTGCTTTGATGCATAAACTGCTTCGATTGTCGTCTCATAGGGTTAGCGGATTCAAGACCCGTTGACCATTGGTAATCCCCAGGGCCTCGCATCAATATGCGATGATGAAGGCAAGGCAAAGGCTTGACCCTGAAGCGTCCCTGCCGGACATTGCTCCTTTACGATGTGCCTGCTGTATCGTGCTGTTCACGCGGGGCTCCGTCCCGGGGCCGTGCTCCTTCCCTGCCCGCTGGCCACTATTCCAGGGCGGTCATAAGACTATGAACGACGACCGACTGAAGGGCTGGAAGATGGCGGCCTCACGGAGCGGATGGGCGCGGAACCTGGCGCTGGTCGCGTGTTCCGCGGCGCTGGTTGGCGGCGGCGCCGCCGATGCCTCGGCGCAGATTCAGCGCCTCCTTGGCCTCGACGTCTCCGCTTGGCAGGGGAGCATTTCGCAGACGACCTGGAACAACATCCACAACGTCGAGAACCGCCAGTTCATTATTATCCGATCGAGCCGCGGCGGCACGACCGGCTATTACGACCAGAACGACTCCGGCAATGCCAACGGGCGAAACACGCTGTCCCAGCGCTACGACGACCCGTATTACATACAGAACATCAATCGCGTGGTGGCGGCGGGGATGTTCGCCGGCTCCTACCATTTCTCGCGCCCGGATATTATCGAGACCACGCTCAATGCGGGCGGGGTCCGGAATAGCGGCACGGACGAGGC
>JAPLUA010000006.1 GCA_026397855.1 Verrucomicrobiota bacterium
TGGCGCGACTGGTGCCGCCGCCCGCGCCCCGCGTGGCCAATTGGCAGGTCTTCGCCCCCACTGCGGCCTCATCGCCGGTGGCGCTCCCGCAGTCCCCGTTCGGCGCATTCGCGCCGGCCGAAAACCTGCAGGGCGTCACGACCTTTGATTACACGCTCATCCCGTTGACGGAACAGGCGAAAGCCACCCCCCCGATACCCTTCAGCTATTTCGACCCCGCGCGGGGCTGCTACACCGATCTGACCATTCCGCCGGTGCCGGTCAGGGTTGTTGCGGGCGCGGCCCCCGCCGACCTCCAGGCGCTGCTGCAAACGGGCGCCGCCGCGCCGGAAGGGGAGAAGGAACTGGTGCTCGGCGACCTGGCATCGGCTCCGGGCCGCACGGCGGCAAGCCTGGTGCCGGCGCAGCAAAGGGCGTGGTTTCCCCTGGCGCAGATCGCCCCCGCCATCGTGTTCGCGGGGCTGTGGGGATGGGACCGGAGACGGCGTTATTATGAAAAGCACCCGGACATTCTGCTCCGCCGGAAAGCGCGCCGGGCTTTGCGCCGGCAATGGCGCAGCGCGCGGCGGGCGGCCCAGGCCAAGGATGCGCCGGGCTTTGCCGCTGCCGCCGTCAGCGCCATGCAGGTGGCCTGCGCCCCGCATTACCCGGCCGAGCCGCGCGCGCTGGTCGGGAGCGATGTGCTGGCACTGCTCAGCCAGGCCGGTGCCAACGGCCGCGCAGGCGAGGTGATCCGCCGATTCTTCACTGTAACCGATGCTTCCCGCTTTGCGACGGCCGGCGGCGATGCCGCGGAACTGCTGTCCCTGGAACCGGAGCTCGAACGTGTGATCGAGCAATTAGAGGAGAGGCTGTGAGAAATCCGAAAGCCGAAGGCCGAAATCCGAAAGAAGCCCGAAATCCGAATGGCCGGATGTCGGGTGCATTCACCCCTCCAAAAGCTCCCACTTCCCGCTTCCAGTTCCCGTCCTTCCTTCGGCCGTCGGCCTTCGGATTTCGGCTTTCGGACTTCCTTCGGCCTTCGGCCTTCGGCCTTCGGATTTCCACCACCTGTGCCCTGCTCGCCTGGTCTGCAACCCAACTCATGGGGGCGACCTTCGAAGACACCTTCCGGGAAGGCGTCGCGGCCTACAGGATCGGCGATTACGCCGCCTCGGTGAAGGCCTTTCAGCAATCCACAAGGCAGCAGCTTGCCTCGGGCACGCTGCGGAATCTCGGCAACGCCGAGTGGAAACTGGGCCGCGCCGGCCCGGCGATCCTCGCCTGGGAGCGGGCCCTGTGGCTGGATCCCTTTCATGAGCAGGCGCGGATGGACTTGCGCTTTGGCAGGAAAACCGCCCAGCTTGAAACGCCGGAACTGTCCTGGTATGAGGTGATCTCAACCTGGCTTCCGGCGAACTGGTGGGCGTGGATTGCGGGCGCCAGCCTCTGGCTGGCGGTAGCGCTGGTGATGCTGCCCGGCATCCTGCGCCTGCGCAAAACCACCTGGCACCAGGCGGTGGCGGCGTTCTGCCTGATGGTGTTCCTGCTGAGCGTCCCTGCCTATGCGGGCCTTCACACCCGCTCGCGCATCGGCTTCGTGTTGCAGCCCGACACGCCCCTGCGCCTGACCCCCACCCTCGAGGCGCAATCGGTCACCCGGCTCGCCTCGGGAGAACCGGCGCGGCTAGTCCGGACGCGCGGCGATTACGTTCTGATCCGCACCAACCACACGCTGGGCTGGGTCGGGCGGGGGGAGTTCGCTTTGGCGTGCGCGCCATCCAAGCCCTGACACTTCATTAACAGGGGGCCGCGCCCGCCCCGGGTGCCCTCGCCAGCCACGGGTGGGCAGTCATGAACCGGGATGAAAACACTAATTGCGAGGTGCGCTCACCCGGTGAATAATGTCGGCAGCCAGAATCTTTGTGTCCTTGTCCATCCGTCGTTGAACTGCAGTTTCCAGTATGAATAGCACCTTATCCCTCAGGCACGGCAGATGGTTTGCGTGTCTCTTGATATTCACGGCCATACTCGTGAGCTCCCCCGCCATGCAGGCCGTTGAGTTCGAAAGAGTGCTGGCGTTTGCCACGGCCGATAGCGTGCGGATCGAGGTTGCGCCGCCGGCCGGCGCGGGCTTCGGCGGTGAGGTGGAGTTCCGCGCCACCATCACACACGCGGGTAACGGCCGGCTTCTGTGGCAAGGTCCGTTGACTCAGCCTGCCTCAACGGCCGCCCTGGGGGCGCCGATCACCCGGATGATTTCCGGCCTGAAACCCGAGCTGTGGTCCCCGGACTCGCCGGTGCTCTACAACCTGCAAATCATCGCAACCAAAGGCGACAAGCCCGTGGCCGCCGGGACTGTCCGCATCGGCTTTCGTTCCTTCGAGATTCGGGACGGGCAGTTCCACCTCAACGGGCGTCCCGTATTCCTGCGCGGCATCGCGATCAATCCGCCCGGCCGGACCATTCCACCGGCGACGGGGGAGTCGAGGGCCTTTGCTGAAGCTTACGTGCGCTACCTGAAGTCACAGCATGTGAACATTTTCCGCCTCACCACGGACGAGTCGCAGGTCTGGTTCGATGTCTGCGATGAGCTGGGCATGATGATGTATGCGGGCCGCTACGGATCGCCCCCGGGGGCCGACGAGGGCAAGCGCGTTGCCCCCAGGGACTTTGACCGGTGCATCACGGGATACCGGAAGCTGTTCGAGAGCTATGTCTCGCACCCGTCCATTGTGATGTATCTGCTGGCGAACGAGCTGCCGGTGTCCGGCGAGCGCGGGAAGATGTTCAGCGCCCTGCTGACCCGGGCCCATGCGGCGCTGAAGGAGTGGGACCCTACCCGCCCCTATATCGGCAACGCCGGCTACGGCGAAGGCCGGGAGGGGGACGTGTGCGACGTGCACCGCTATTGGGGCTGGTATTACAACTCGTTCCTGACCTATTACAACCTCCGGGACAAGCTCTACCCCAGACCGCTCTTTGGCGACCCGGTCAAGAACCAGCCGCTCACGTTTACCGAGTGCGTCGGCTCGTTCACCGGCTGGAAGGGCGAGTTCAATATCGTCCGCAGCAAGCAGCTTGGTCCGCAGCTCGGCTGGACCGGTCATTCGGCGGACCAGCGCGCCGATGCCCTGGGCTACCAGTCGTTCATGGTCGGGCAGGTGGCTGAGTCATTCCGCCGGATGCGGCCCTTGAATCCGCGCCTGGCCGGGCTGATGCCGTTCACGACCCTCTTCTACAACTGGTCGGGGATCAGCTCGTTCGACCAGATGAAGCCGAAGCCCGCGATGGAGCAGTTGGGGATCTCTTATCAGCCCATCCTCTTGAGCTGGGAGATGTGGACCCCACAGGTCTATTCGGGCTCGAAGGTCCGGGCCGTGGCGCATGTGATCAATGATGCCGACGATGGTCGCGCCCTGGTGGACGCCACGCTTGTCTATGAGGTTCAATCGAAGGGGGGAGCATCCTGTTGCCAGGGAAGGATCAAGCTGCCGCCCATCCCGTATTTTGGCACGTGGAGTCAGGCCATCTCCCTCGACCTGCCCCAGGCCCTGGCGACCGGCGACTATGTCATCTCCGGCCATATTGTCGCAGGCTCGCGTGAGGTTTCCGGCAATGCGGTGAATCTTTTTGTCGCCGGCCCCGGCTGGGCAACACCCCTGCGGCCAACCGCCGTGCCGGTGCTTTTATATGATCCGTCCGGCAGAACTGCCGCGGCGCTGGAGAAGGGCGGGCTAAGATTCAAACGCATATCCACCTTGCCGACCGCCCTCGAACCGTCCGGCTCGCTGGTCATCGGAGAAGACGCCTGCGACGAGGCGCTGGCGGCGAAAGCAACGCAGCTTCAACGAGTCGTGCGCGACGGCGAACGCATCCTCTGTCTGCGCCAGGAAACGCCGGGCTTCAAGGGCGATTGGTTGCCGGAGAAGGTGGCTTTCCTGACCGCCTCAGCCAACGACACGGCCTACCCGCCGCGCTCCCGGCCGTTCCGGGAGCAGATGAACGTCAACCCCGAGCGGCCCGATCATCCCGTCTTTCGCGGGCTCGACCACCACCGCATGGCCCTCTGGTCCGACTACACAGGCTGGGACCAGACCAGACCGGGTTTTCCCCGGGTCTATCCCGTAACGGCCGGGTTCAAGCTCGTGAAACCGGAATCCCTCGAGCGCACCGCCATTCTAGCCGATTACGACCGCGGCCTGGAGGGCGTAGCCTTGTGCGAGCAGTTTGACGGGAAGGGCTCCGTGATCCTGTGCGGATTTGACCTGGCGGCCCGCGCCGGCCTCGACCCGGCGGCCGACCGCCTCCTGGCGAACCTGTTGGCCTACACCGCCGGGAACGACAACCACGCCGTTCATCCGCTGATCGAGCAGCCGATTCAATGGGGTGACTATCAGACTGAGCGGGGCCTGGTATGCGGTTCCCTCAACGGCCTCATCGTCAACGCTGAATGGCTCGCCCCGCCCACAAATCCCTCCGCAACGCCCCTGCCGGAGAACACGGGCTCCTGGAACATGGACCCTGGTTCCCAATTCGTCCCGCGCGGCCGCAATCCCTTTGGACCCTACGGCTACAGCACAGCCGCCAGCCTTCGTAACCTGAACCCCGATTCGGCGGTCGGCGAAGGGGTCTTCTGGGCCAGCCTGCCCCCGGGCAGGAAAACCGTCGTTACCAAAGTCAGGAACCCGGCCACCGAACCGGGGCAGCTTACGGTTGCCATCAACGGAAAGCCTGCCGCCGGACCCACCACCATAGCCCCCGGCCAAACCGTTGACCTGCGCGCGCCGCTGCCCGCCGGCACAACCGGCGTCTCGGTTCGTTTCACCGGCACGAAGACCCTCGTGCTGCAGGAAACCCGTTTCGAGTAGGGGGAGTCTTGAAGTGGAGCCAACGGCTGGGATTGAACCAGCGACCCGCGCTTTACGAAAGCGCTGCTCTACCACTGAGCTACGTTGGCTGACGCCTGTATTTACGGGCGATTACAGCCAAGTTCACAACTTGTGAGCTTAACTGCGAGACGTTTACGTGACACCTTGGCGGTAGTTTATGGCTCAAACCAAAGCCGCCAAGGCCAAGCGCAAACGCTCATTGCGGAATATCTATACCGGAGTTCACGGTAGCGGTCAAGTCAGCTATGTCGTTGATATTGGCCTGGGGCGCAACTCATGTTATCGGAGCGCGGACATTCTTGTCCGCCTGGGGCTTGCCAACGCGGCCGAGGCGGACAAGAATGTCCGCGCTCCTTTCGCATTCTTACACGTCCTCGGAAACGGTGAGTTGCGAAGAGCGCCATGCGGAACAACAGCCTTCTTCTGATCTCGAATCTCAGCCTGGCGCTGATGATGTCATTCGCGGCTTTGGCGTCCGGGGCCAGCGCCACGGACACAAAATCAAACAGCGGCGTGTTTGCGGCCAGGGACGCCGGGGCGAGGGGAGACGGCACCAACGACGACACGGTGGCGATCCAGGCGGCGCTTGACGCGGCTGGCCAGGCGGGGGGCGTGGTATCCCTTGCGCCCGGCAGATACCTGGTGAAAGCCAGCCTGCGCATCCCGCCGGGTGTGACCCTGCAAGGGGTGCACGACGCGCCAAACTGGAGCGCGCCGCTTAAGGGTTCAGTCATCCTGGCCACGGCCGGCAGGGACGCCGAGGAGGGGCCCGCGCTCTTTGAGATGGGAGATTCCTCGCAGGTGCGCGCGCTGACGGTGTATTACCCCGACCAGCGCCCCAAGGACATCCGCCCCTATCCGTGGACGTTTCATCTGCGCGGCTTTGATAACACGGTCGAGGACGTCACGCTGATCAACAGCTACAATGCCATCCGCATCGGCCCCGAGCCGAACGTGCGGCACCGGATCCGGAATGTGTATGGCTGCGCGTTGCGCCGCGGCGTGCTGGTGGACACCTGCTCGGATATCGGGCGCATAGACAACGTGCATTTCCACTGCCACTGGTGGAGCGTGCCGGAAGTCGGGGGCGAATGGGCGCCGGTGCATGAGTACATGTGGAAGAACTGCGAGGCGTTCATCTTCGGCCGGACCGACTGGGAGTATGTGAACAACACCTTCGTGTTCCCGGCTAACATCGGCTATCGTTTCATCCACACGGCGGCAGGCGAAGCGAACGGGCACTTCTCGGGCATCGGGGCCGACGAGGCGCAGATTTGCGTGAAGGTGGAAAGCATCCAGCGCATGGGCCTGCTGATTTCCAACGGGCAATTCGTGGCCATGCGCGGGGAGCACCCGCGACAGGTGGTCATTGACAAGTCGTGCAGCGCCTCGGTGCGGCTGGTGAATTGCGCGTTCTGGGGGCCGGCGGAGCAGAACGTGGTCGCGCATGGAGGCCGATTCCTCTCGCTGTCCGATTGCTACTTCTCGAGCGGCTACAGCGCCAAGACCTCCGGCCCGCCGCTGGTCGAGGCCGACGCGGGACGCCTCCAGGTCCGAGGCTGCAGCTTCGACGCCGCCGGCCCGGGCATCGCCCTGCGCAAGGGGCTGCGGCACGCGATCATCAGCGAGAATAACGGCCTGCGCGGGGTCGAGATCGTCAATGAGATCGGGACCAATGCCATCATCAGCCTGAACGAGCCGGTCGAGCCAGCGCCTGCGCCGGGACGATGAAATAGGGTAGGACTCGGATTGACCCTGGTCAGCGGACCGGCGTCCCCTTTTTCTTGCCCTTCTTGGGCGTGCCGGTGTCCACGGGGTCGCCGGTGGGATAGGGCTTTACCTGTGCCCGTGCAGCCCAGGCGTCCCATTTAGCCGCCAGCTCCTTCACGCGCGCGGGCTGAGCCGCAGACAGGTCGCGCTGTTCGGTCCGGTCGGCTTTCAGGTCGTAGAGTTCCCAGGGGCCATTCCGACCCAGGCGGACCAGCTTCCAGTCGCCCACCCTCACGGCGGCATTGCCCTCGTGCTCCCAGAACAGGGCGTCTCGCTGGATCGGCTTGCTGTCGAATGCCGGCACCAGGCTGCGCCCTTCCATGGGCTGGATGGCCTTGCCCTTGAACTCCTTCGGATAGGCGGCCCCAGCCACGTCCACGCAGGTGGCCATGATGTCAATGAGATGGCCCGGCTGGGTGCGGAGCTGGCCGCTGCCGGGAATCCGCGCCGGCCAGTGGGCGATGAGGGGCGTCGAAATTCCGCCCTCGTGGTTGTAATGCTTGTAACGGCGGAATGGCGTATTCTCGAGGGTGGCCCAGGATTGGCCGCAGTAGATGTTCGAGTCCGCGTTGCCGGGCTGCTCCCCGACGTATCGGCCGTCCGGGCCGGCCTCCGCGTTTCCGCCGTTGTCCGATAGGAAGAGGATCAGGGTGTTGTCGAGCGTCCCGCGCTGGCGCAACCCCTCCACCAGGCGGCCCACCGCCGCGTCCATGTGCGCCACCACCGCCGCGTAAATCGCCATCAGGTGATCGAACCGGTCCTGCTCTTGCGGCGACAGGGCATCCCACGCCTTGACCTCCGGCGCGCGAGGCGAGAGCGGCCACGCCTTGTCCACGATGCCCAGCTCGACCTGCCGGGCGCGTCGCTGCTCGCGCAGCTTGTCCCAGCCGACCTTGTACTTGCCGCGGAACTTCGCAATCTCATCCGCCGGCGCCATCAGCGGGAAGTGCGGCGCGTTGAAGGCGAGGTAGAGGAAGAAGGGCTTCGACTTGTCCCCGTCGTCAACGAACTTCAGGGCGTTGTCCACGAAAGCGTCGGTGGTGTAGAAGCCGTCAGCCGGGGGCTGAATGTGTTCATTCTCGCGGGTCAACGAGTCGGGGCGGAAATAGTTGGCGGTACCTTTGATCACACCGAAGTAGTGGTCGAATCCTCTCTGCCGGGGCCAGTTTGCCTTCTCCGCATCGTTGGTCGCTTCCGTGTATTTCGTCACGTGCCATTTGCCTGTCATGGCGGTGCGATAGCCCGCGCCGTGGAGCACTTCGGCGATGGTCACGCAGCGATCGTTGAGGTTGCCCTGGTAGCCCGGCTGCTTCCGGTCGGTGACCATGTGGCCTACCCCGGCCTGGTGCGGGTAGAGCCCGGTCAGCAGCGATGCGCGGGTGGGGCAGCAGCGGGCGGTGTTATAGAACTGCGTGAAGCGGAGTCCGCCGGCGGCCAGCTTGTCCAGGTTGGGCGTCGGGATTTCGCTACCGTAGCAGCCGATGTCGGAGAACCCCATGTCGTCCACCAGGATGACGGCGATATTGGGGCGCCCGGCTGCGCTGGCCCCGGGAGCCGCGCAAATGACGAAGGGGAGGATGGCGAGTGCCAATCCGGCGAGGATTCGCGACTGCCTGGCAAGACGGCGGGATAGAGAACACGGGGGGACCCCTCTCCCTGACCCTCTCCCCTTCTGAAGGGGAGAGGGAGATATCTTCGCGGCTCTTGGTGCAGTGCATGGCGGGGACTTCTCAGTCATATTCATGCGCGCTATTGTGCCGCCGGCGACGGGGGTTGGCAACAGCGCTCGGGGCTTGCGCTAGCGCACGAGGATCACCCGGTAGAAGCGTTGCGCGTTGGTGGCGGTGTCCTGGGCGCTGGCGGCATCGTTCGTGGCTGTGAAGGGGCTCCCGAGATTGAGCCAGTTGCTTTCCATCAAATCCTGCTTGTATTGCACCTGGTAGTTCTGGCCGGACACAGCGCTCCAGGCGAAGGAGAGGATGCCGTTGTATTGACTCCACGCCGGCAGCCGGAGCAACGGCGGCGGCACCACCAGGGGCCCGGCGAGCGTGGCCACGGCGCTGGTGGCCGATCCGAGGGCGTTTGTCGCAATCGCCCGATAGTTCCCCGCGAGCGCTTCAGTCAGCGTGAGCATGCTGCTGTGGGAGCCGGTCATAGTGGCGCTGTCGGTGAGATTGGTTCCGTTAAACTGCCATTGGTAGCCCAGCGCTTGTTGGCCGACAGCCATCGCCGTGAAGGCGAATGCCGGGCTGCCCGGCATCGCCTGGCTCACCGGCTGCACCGTGAAATGCGGGCGCCCGTCGCCTTCGAGTGCCATCACGTGATAGCCGCCGCGCACTGCCAGCGAGATCACATTGCTCAAGCCATTCGGCACATGGGTCTGGCCATAAGTGTTGGCCCCCCACGCGACCATCGTCCCATCCGCGATCACCGCCAGGCTATGGTAGGCACCGGCCGCAATGGCCACCACGTTGCTCAGGCCGACCGGCACCAGTGATTGCCCATAATCCGGGTTTGCGTCTTTGTTGACGATTCCCGCGCCCCAGCCCAACACCGTGCCGTCGGCTCTCAACGCCAGGCTGTGGTAGGCGCCGGCGGAAATCGCCACCACGTTGCTCAGCCCGGCCGGAACCTGGGCCTGGCCGTAGTGGGGGCTCGCGCCCGTGTTGTTCGTGCCTGCGCCCCAGGTCAGCACCGTGCCGTCGGACATCAAGGCCAGGCTGTGGAAACCTCCGGCTGCGATGGCCACCACGTTGCTCAGGCCCGCCGGCGGATGCCAGGCCCGCCGGCGGATGCTACTGGCCGTAATGGGGATTGGCGCCCGTGTTGCTCGTGCCCGCACCCCAGGCGGCCACGGTGCGATCGGATTTCAACGCCAGGCTGTGGTAGGCCCCTCCGGCAACCGCAGTCACATTGCTTAGAAACCCGGGCACCAGGGCTTGCCCGTAGTTCGGCGATGTCCCAGGGCTGTTTGAACTCGCGCCCCAGGCGGCGACTGTTCCGTCCGCCCGCAGCGCCAGGCTGTGATAATAGCCGGCCGCGACCGACGTCACGTTGCTCAAGGTTGCCGGGACTGCCGACTGTCCGAAGTGCGGGGATGTGCCGGCATAGGAAGTTCCGGCGCCCCACGCTGCCACGGTGCCGTTGTTTTTCAACGCCAGGCTATGGTAGTGGCCCGCTGCGACGGCAGCCACGTTGGTCAGGCCCGACGGCAGATCCGCCTGGCCATAGCCGTTATGGCCCCAGCTCACCAGCGGCCAGAGCGTCAGCGGCGCATTGCTGCTGGTTGTCGAACCGTTCGCATTGCTGACCACCACCGAGTAATTGGCCATCTCGGCAAGCTGCACGTTGGAAATGGCAAGGCTCACCGTGCGCGTCCCGCTGATCTTGCCGCCGTCGGCCAGGTTCGTTCCTCCCTGCTGCCATTGGAATCGGAGCGGCCCCGGACCAGCAGCGCCCAGAGTGAAAGTAACCGTCGAACCCGCCGCCGCCTGCCTGCCGGCCGGTTGGGTCAGGATCGCAGGCGCAAACGGCCCCACGAGCGTGGCTTTGGCGCTGGTGATCCGGCCGTTGAGATTGCTGACGGTTACCGAGTAGCTGCCCATATCGGCGGCCTGCACGCTGGCCAGCATCAGGGTCGGGGTCTGCGCCCCGGCGATGTTCCCGCCATCCACCAGCGCTACGCCTTCCTTGAGCCACTGGTAACTCAGCAGCGGGGTCCCCACGGCGGTGACGCTGAAGCTGGCCGACGCGCCGGCGGCGACGCTCTGGCTCTGCGGTTGGGTGGCGATGTCCGGATCCGAGAGCACCACGCAGGGGTCGGATGCCGACAGGTCGCTGGGTGCGAAAAGGATCGGCAGCCCTTGCCCGGCGGAGAGCCCGGCCAGGGCCAGCGGCACCGCCAACTCCAGGTAGGACACGCGGATTCGCCCGTCGTAGAAAAGCTCGGCCTGGAACGAGTTCCCGTTCGTGTGGCCATATTCCGGCACGCCCTGGTAAGTCACGGCCACCCGGTCGCCCAGCTCCTTCCACGAGATCGATCCCTGGTTGGCGGGGTTCAGGTCGCAGAAGAGGGCCGAAACCCGGGGCAGGCTGAAATGATTGGTGTAGGAGGGAGTGTAATGCAGGTCGTCCGAATTCAGCGTGAGATAGCCATTGCTGCCGATGAAGAAGGCATTGGTCCGGCGGTTGTAGATGCTGACCGAGTTGGTGCCGGACAAGGTCACCGCGACCGATGAATCGTCGCTCAGCGAAACAACGGTGCCCCCGGCCGGGTCGGTCGGGAACGAGCTTGCCGACTGCCGGCAAACCGCGTACTGGCTCGGGCTCGCATCCGGGGTGAAGGTGAACATTCTGCCGGCCAGGTCGTTGGTGTGCGGGGAGGCATCGAACCACTCCGTGAAACAGTTCGGCCGGCTGGCCAGCACGGTTAGCACCGCGTTCGAGCTGAGGGCGGTGCCAAACATGTTGCTGACCAGGCAGGTGAACACGCTGCCCGAGTCGGCCACCTGCACGTTATTAGCCGCATAGCTCAGTCCCGTGGCCCCGGCGATGGGATTGCCGTCCCGGCTCCAGAAGTAATACAGCGGATCCTTTCCCGTTGCCTTCAGGCTGAACGACACCGAGTTGCTGGCAAGGGTCACCTGGCTGGGCGGCTGGGAGGTGATTTGCGGCGGGGTATCATCATCAATGACCAGGATCGCCGCGGAGATGTTGGTGAAGCCGTCGGCGCTGCTGGTTTCCTCACCGCGCGCGTCGATGTACTTGGCCACCGGCAGGCCGTTCACCAGTTCGGAATATTGCGACGGGTGTATCCAGGTGGAGGTCGTGCCGCGGCCGGCGCTGACGTTCGCGAGGCCCCAGGTGCTGCTGCCCGAGACCTGGATGAAGGAGTTGCTGCCCGTCGTTCCGCTGGTGAACTGGAAACTGTTCTTGAGGCGGTCGTACTCGACCTTGACCCCGGAGACGCTGCTGCCCGAGTCGTTGGTCATCTGGTTGATGCGCTGCTGCAGCGCCGCGATGAAGCCGTCCAGGGTGTAGCTCGAGCTGG
>JAPLUA010000627.1 GCA_026397855.1 Verrucomicrobiota bacterium
TCCGATCGGGCAAGAACCTGCGGGCAGCCCTCGCGGAGGCGCGGACCGTCTTTTCGGGCGCGCCCGCCAAAAACATGATGGACTTTGTGGCCGCCACAAAGCGGGGCATCTGCGCCGACGTGAGCAAGGGGGGGGATTTGGGCTTTGACGCGGCAGGGGATCCGGCTTAGAATTTCAGGCGAAGATGAGAAACCGGCTCTCGAGCCTCAGTATATGCCTGTTGCTGGCGGCGTTATCCATGGCGACCGTCTGGACTTCAAGCGTGCAGGCTGCCGGCAAGCCGCGGAACCGGTCCATCAACTTTTCCGAGCCCAAGAGCGATGAGGTCACCACCAACCTGCATCAGTTGTCAGCCAAGAAGGACAGCCTGAAGCAGTTCGAGGAGGACCTCTACAGATCCATGCAGACGTTCTCGGGAAAGGACTCGATGGAGGCCGTTCCGCTTCCGCCCCGCATGCAGGGGGGGAGCGTCATCCCGAGCAAGCGGGCCAAAGAGCAGCTTGATCGTCACAAGAATGCCATATTCCTGAAACCCGAGGACCTGGTGCCCGCTCCTACCGCCGAACAGATTTTCAAGATTCCGGAATACGGGGCCGATGGAGTGGAGAAGAAAAGGAAGACGCCAATCGAGATCTACTACGATCGGATGGACGCCAAGCATGCCGGCGCCCTCAAACCCTCCCGATCCCTGGATGACGAGTCGTCCGACACCTCCAGCCTGACGGGCAGGCGCGACGTTTTCACTTCGCGCGGCGACCCGGATCTGCCACCGGGCCTGAGGGAACGCGAGCAGGATGTGAAGAAACTCATGGAGGCAGACGGGTCGGACAACCCCTCCAGCTTCACGTCCTCACGGCGCGGGTCCTTTTCGGACATTTTCGGGCTGGGCGATACTGCGCCTTCCCGGGAAAAGGCCCTGGAACATAAGAAGGTCATGGAGGAGTTTTACGGCATTCACGATTCCAACCGGCCGCTATCCGCTGGCGCTGAGGGGCCCAAATCGCCAGGTCTTCCCGACGCGCCGCGGCGCGTGGCCAACCCTTTTGGTGGGCTGGACACCTCCTCCGGAGAGAGCAAACAGTTCAGCGCAATCAACCCGATATTCACTCCGGGCGGCCCGAAGGATGTAAACGTACAGCCGTTGGGTCAGCCGGGCGCGAGCTACCTATTGCCGAAAGCAGAACCACTCAAAGCGCCTGTAGCACCGACATTTGCCGCCCCGAGGCGCCCATTCTGAGGCCGGTACCAGCGCAGGTTTGCTCCCGTTGAATTAAGCACGCGGGCACGGCACGCTTTCTTCTCCCTCTCCTCCATTCAGAATGGAGGGCAGGGGAGAGGAGGTTCCGTGTTGGCGAGCCGAAACCGCAGCCGAGGAAACGAGCCTCCTCCCCCCATCCCTCCCGATGCGGGAGGAGAAGGGAAAGCCGCCGCGTCTCGCCTTCATTCCCAGCACATTACCTCCACACATGACTTCCACCGGCGCGCCTGCTGCCAGGGCGGCGCCGGGAGGCAAGTCCAACAGCCCGTTCGACGCAGCCAGCGAGCTAAGAATATGGGATCCCTGCATGCCGGCGGAATCCACCTTGCCCGACGCATGGATCCTCACTCGCATGAAATGCCGGCGCCCATCGGGGTTGGTCAGGGGGGCGGTCAGCACCCCGGGGCGCATGGGCATTGAAAGGTCAACGGCCCCCTGCCACCGCAGCAACGCCGGGCGAACCAGCAATAAGAAGGTGACGAATGCCGAAACCGGGTTGCCGGGAAGCCCGAACAGGAGCTTCTCCCCGTAACGCCCGAACACAAACGGCCGGCCGGGACGGATAGCCACTTTCCAGAAGCAGACTTCGCCGCCGATTTGCTCAAAGGCGCCCCGGACGAAATCCAGGTCCCCGACGGACACGCCGCCCGAGGTCACGACGGCATCGCACTGGTCGAAGGCTTCGCTCAGCGCCAGGCGGGTTGCGGCAAGCGAATCGGTGACAACCGGAAGGACCTTGGGGATCGCCCCGGCGCCGCGAGTCAAAGCTGCCAGCGTGATGCGATTGCTTTCGTAGATCTGGCCGGGTTCCAGTGGCTGGCCGGCATCTTTCAATTCGGAGCCGGTGGCCAGCACCCCGACCACAGGCTGCCGTCCAGCGATTACGCCCGTCAACCCGGCAGCGGCGAGCAGGCCCGCCCGGCCCACGGTCAGCAGTTCGCCCGCGGTTGCCAGGGTCACGCCCATCTCCACGTCTTCCCCTCGCCGCCGCACATTCTCCGCCGGCGCGACGGGGGCCAGGACCAGAATCTCGTCGGCAGCGTTGATTCCAGCGCGCGTGTCTTCCTGCATGACCACGGCATCGGCTCCGCGCGGCAGAGGCGAACCGGTGAACAGGCGCACGCAGGTGCCGGCTGTGACCTCGCCCCCGAATCTTTCTCCCGCTGCAGCTTTCCCGATCAGGCGCAGGCGCCGGGGCGCTTCGGGCTTGGCGGAGCCCACATCGATGGCCCGCACCGCGTAACCGTCCATTGCTGAGTTATCGAACGCCGGCAGGTCAATCGGCGACTGGATTGCCCCGGCCAGCACGCGGCCGGGAGACTCGATCAAGGGAACGCGCTCGGTCCGCGGCGGAGGGATCGTCGCCAGGATCTTGGCCAGGGCTTCTTCCAGTTCCAGCAAGGGCACAGGGTGGGCCAGCCAGGTCAGTCCGGGGCTGTCAGCAGTGCCCGCTGCCAGTTCATCAGGTCGCCCTGGTGCTTGTCCCAGTCGTAGGCCAGGTCCGACATTACGCCGCGGCTGGCGATCAGCGTCGGATCAATCCCCAGATTGGCGGCGCACGCGTCGCGACGCTTCTGCAAATCGGCGAAGCGATGCCGCTCTCCTTCGCTGGTGCGCCGGCTGGGGGTGCGGAGGATTTTGGGATGGCTTTCGGGGGGGATGGCGACGCCGTGGGCCACGGCGGTGGCCACGCCGCCCCGCCGCCGATCGGACATGTGTCTGGGCAGAAAGGGCTCGATTGGCTGGGATGCGGTGGCGGCGGTGGCAATGTTTACCAGGGCTTCGTGGCTCAGGACGAAGAACGGGGGTTTATTGGCGGCAGTGGCCTCTTCCTCGCGCCACTGCCACAGCTCCCTCAGGACGGCGAGCGCCGGGCGCTCCAGCAGGTGGCTGCCTTTCACGCGCCAGACGGCGTCCATGTCCACAGGTTGCTGGCGCGTGGAATCCACGATGAGCCGGGCGCAGGATTCCTGCTGCCAGGCCAGCCGCCCGCAGGCTTCCAGCTCCGACCTGAGCCGGTCGGACAGCGGCTTGAGGTGGTGGGTGTCGTTGCGGGCGTAAGCCTCCATCCGCGGCGTCAACGGGCGGAGCGCCCAGTTGGCCTTCTGCGGGCCTTTCTCCAGCTTCACCTTAAGATAGTGCTCCACCAGGGAGCTGAGACCGAACTGCCGCACCCCGAGCAGTCGCGCTGCCAGCATGGTGTCGAAAATGGCGCCGGGCACAAACTCGTGGTGCTTGCGCAACAGCCGCAGATCGTAATCGGCGCCGTGCATGATGAGTTCATGGCCGGACAAGGCGTCGAGCATCGGGTCGAGGTTGATGCGCGCCAGCGGGTCAATCAGCCGGTCGCCGGAGATGGTGCTGATCTGGATCAGGCACACCTTTTCTGGATAGGCATGCAGGCTGTCTGCCTCGGTGTCCACCGCCACCCAGGTGGCTGCGCGCAAGGTGGGCAGGAAGGCTGCGAGCCTTTGTTCCGTGTCAATCACGCCGGGAGTATATTTGCGTGCGCCAAAAGGGCCAATCTAATTCAATGCGTCCGGGCGCCTCGCGCGATCTCACATTTTTCCGGAGCGCGGACATTCTTGTCCGCTTGGGGGTTGACTGAGAAGAATGTCCGCGCTCCAAGGAGCCGGCCTTCCAGGGGGAATGCCGGCCTGGCTGCAAAGATCCGGGACTGGAAGCCCCAGGCTCTATCGGAATCGCCAGCCAAGGCCGGGCTTTGTGCCCGGAGTTTACCGCCTCACAATTTCCGCAAGGAGAAGAATCCGGTCTTGTTGGTGACGGAGATGGTCTGGAAGTAGCGCCCGTCGTTTAGTATCGGGACGCCTGGAGTCGAGTCCCAGTAGGCGTCCGTCAAGCTGGTCTTCGTATTCAGGATGTAGGAGACTCCATTATCCTGCCAGCTTAGCTCGACCTGGGTGGGCGTGGTCTGGAGGATCTGCAAGGAAGGAATGGGGACGGCGGCGATCACGGTGATGTTGACCGGAGCGCTGGTCTCCGTAAGGCTGCCGTTGTAAACGGCACTCGCTGTGATGGCATACTGGCCGGGAGCGGCGGACTGCCAGAAATAGCCGTAATGGATATCCCCACCTCGGACGCCGTTGGTCAGCGTGACATTACCCAGGGGCGCCGCCGCCGTGATTGCCGCCGTGAGATGGTCATCCGGGCTGATGGTGTAAACAATGCTCACCGGACCTCCGCTCATGCTGCCCCCGCCGAAATACTGGAACATGCCGCTAAAATCGTAGAGCGAAGAGGAGTGTCCGTTCATGAAGTACATGTCGGCCTGGGAGGATGTGTAGTCCACCATATCTCTACCACTGTAGCCCATCACACTAAAGCGACTGGTGTCAGGGAAAGTCCATTCGCCCAGGGGATCGAGACTGCCACTGCCGATCGCCACGCCGTTGGCGTAGAAGACCACGCTCGAGACGGTGGCGGCGCCGTTGGTCACAGAGGCGTGGAGTGCGAAGGGTATCGTGTTGGTGTCGCCGTCCGACATGTTCACTATGGACAGGCCCAGGCCCGGGGGACTGGCGGTGGCGACATCGAGGCTGAATTCCTGGGCGCGGAAATCCCCGTAGTAGGTCTTGCCCAGCACAAAGCGAACGATGCGTTGGGCATCGGCGGGAAGGGTGAAATTGGTGGTGAAAGTGGAAGTGCTCGGGAGGAAAAGTACGTCATTGTTGGCAGGGGTAAGCAGGAGGAGGCTGTTGGTGTTCCCGCTGCTGTCGGTGTATTCGACATAGATGGAAATCGTGTTGCCAGGCGGGGCTGACATCTTGTTCATGGTAATGCTGGCGGTGCCCGAGGCCCCACCCACGTTCGGCACATCCAGATCCTGCCACATGAAATTTGCACTTAAATAGCCGTTAGCGCCGTGCAGATTGGCCTCGCCGGTGACGGCAAAGAACGAATCGTTGGTGCCTCCCGGTGCCACCATCCAATAGGCGCCGTTCTGATCAAAGGAACGATTCATCAGCAGTTCAGTGGCCGATGCCGCCGGGACCATGGCCAGCAACAAAGCCACCCCTGTGGCTCCAGCCATCGTTCGGGCCCGAAGGGACCAACTGGAAACCCNNNGCAGGCTGGTTGTGGGGTCGGGGGTCATAGTGGTTTCGTAAGGGGAGGCTGCAATATGTCTGATCTTCATAAAGGCTTCTATCGAACGCGTTTATCTGTAGCA
The DNA here is from genome assembly GCA_026397855.1 of Verrucomicrobiota bacterium. GTDB lineage: Bacteria > Verrucomicrobiota > Verrucomicrobiia > Limisphaerales > UBA8199 > JAPLUA01. The sequence continues at coordinate 5,448 of JAPLUA010000627.1, forward strand.
AAGCCGAATTGGGGATGTCAATAGCCGAGTTAAGAAAAAGCAGCAATTCTCATTATAATTCTGTCACCCCGCCGGATAAGGCATCCGGCAGCCCGGTCCGGCCGTAATGAGAATTGCTGACTTGAGCCAACGTCCCCTTGCCCATTCCAGAGGGTTCTGGGTAGTATCTTTCCAGCATGAACCTGGCACGCGCCTTTGCGAATTCCGTTCAAAAGCAGCCCCGGAAGACCGCCCTTTTCTGGGGCGACCGGGAGTATGCCTACTCGGAACTATGGCACCAGGCGGTCTTCGTCGCCGACCAACTCCAGCAGCAATTCGGGGTTAACACAGGCGATCGAGTGGGGCTTTGGCTTAAGAACTGTCCCGAGTTCATTCCATCGTTCTTTGGCATCCTCCAGGCCGGGGCCGTGACGGTGCCGATCAACAACTTTCTCAAGACCGACGAGGTGAACTACATTCTCGACGACGCGGGCATTGACGTGCTCATCACCGACAGCGAACTGGGGGCCCATCACCGGGCGTTGGTCGCCGCCCGTCCGGGCCTGAAGATCTTCCGGGTGGAAGCCTTGAGCCCGTCGCCCCTGCCGCCGGAGTTCCCGCACCCTGTCTCTCCCCGCTCAACCGGGTCCGACCTGGCTGTCATCATTTATACCTCCGGCACCACCGGCCGGCCCAAGGGGGCGATGCTTTCCCATGGAAACCTGCTCCACAACGTCGAGAGCTGCCGCATTGTCCTGCAGACCGTGTCCGGCGACCGGTTTGGCGTGCTGCTGCCCTTGTTCCATAGCTACATGCTGACCGTCGGGATGCTGTTGCCGCTGCTGGTGGGCGGGTCTGTGGTGCTCGTCAAATCCCTGCACCCGGCGCGCAACGTCCTGCAGGAGATGTTCCAGCGCCAGACCACGGTTCTCCCCGCGATCCCGCAGTTCTATCGCAGCATGGTCAATGCCCCCCTTCACCCGCCCCTTCCGCTGCGGATCTGTGTCAGCGGCGCCGCGCCGCTGCCCACGCAGGTGCTCCAGGAGTTCGAGGCGAAGTTCCACATCCCGCTCATCGAGGGCTACGGCCTGAGCGAGGCAAGCCCCGTGGTGACCAAGAACCCCTTGGATGGCACGCGCAAGGCCGGATCCATCGGCCTGCCTATTCCAAACGTGGAGGTCAGCATCCAGGACGACGCCGGGCGGGAGTTGGGCACCAACGAAATCGGCGAAGTCTGCGTGCGAGGCGGCAACGTGATGCTAGGCTACTGGCGGCGGCCGGAAGAGACCGCCAAAGTAATGCGCGGCGACTGGCTCCTGACCGGCGATGTCGGCTACCGCGACGCGGAAGGCTATTATTTCATCACCGACCGCAAGAAAGACATGCTGCTGGTCAACGGCATCAACGTCTATCCGCGCGAGATCGAGGAAATCCTCTACCAAATCCCCGGGGTCAAGGAGGCGGCGGTGATCGGCATGCCGGATAACCGCCGCGGGGAACAGCCGATTGCCTACGTCGCCCCGGATGACGGGACCGTGCTCGAAGAGAAAGCTGTCCAGCAGTTTGTGCGGCGGAAATTGGCGGACTACAAAGTTCCCCGCAAGGTGGTCTTTCTAGCCGCATTGCCTAGGAATGCTACCGGCAAGATCCTCAAAACCGCCCTTCGGGACCTTCCCCCGCCTGCCTAGCAGGACCAGTAGTTCAATGTAAGTGGCTTAATCGAAATGGGTTGTGGGGGTATACATGCCCTTCAGCCCATTCCTCGCATTCCCAGGTTCCTTTTCCTTGTTGACGCTGATCGGGCACTACCCGTAAGCTAGGACCCGTCACTGCCTCGTCGCATGAAGCGCCGGGGCGGTAAACTTTTTATGTCCGAAGGATACTGCGTCAAATGTAAGGCCAGGAAGGAAATTGTGGGCGGGGTCGAAGAAACGATGAAGAATGGCCGCAAAGCCATCAAAGGCAAATGCCCAACCTGTGGCACAGTGATGTTTAAGATCCTCGGTGGCAAAGCCACCGCTGCCCCGGCCGTGTCGGCGCCGGAGGCACCCGCCCCGGCCGCTCCCGCACCCCCCAATCCCTCCCCGAGTAATTAAATTATGGCCCAACAGCTTGCTTACGTCATCATTACCCCCTATTCGCTGCACAAGTCGCGAACGGGTGGCATCCTCACCCGCCTGATCACCCGGACCGGGTGCGAAATGGTCGCCGCCCGGATGTTCGCTCCCAGTGAAGAACTGGTTAAGAAGTATGCCGAGGAAACCATTTCGGCCAATGATCCCCAGGATCGGCGCATCCAGCAGCTCATTTACGACTACATCCTGTGCAACCTGTCGCCGGACCCGAAGACCGGCCGGCGCCGGCGGGTGATGATGCTGCTCTTCCAGGGCGAGGACGCTGTCCGCCGGACCCGGTCGGTGGTCGGCAACGTCGGCCCGGACCGCCGGGCAGGGGAGACCATCCGCGACACCTACGGCGACCTGATTATTGACGAGAACGACCAGTTGCGCTACTTCGAGCCAGCGGTGTTGGCCTCGCCAACCGCCGATGAAGCCGAATCGAAGCTGAAGCTCTGGGCCAGCTACTCGGATGCGGACGGCGGGGTGCTGGAGAACGTCATCGCCTACCAGCCGACCGAGAAGCCCCAGCGGACGCTGGTGCTGATCAAGCCCGAGAACTTCCGGTTCCCCACCGGCCGGCCCGGCAACATGATTGATTTCTTCTCCCGCACCGGCCTGTATATCGTCGGGGTCAAGGTGCATCGAATGAGCGTCGCGCAGGCCATGGAGTTTTATGGCCCCGTGCGCGAGACGCTCCGCACCAAGCTCAAGGACGTGGTCGCCGCCAAGGCGAAGGCCGCTGTCGAGAAAGAGCTGGGATTCGCCCTGACTGCGGAACACGAACGGCAGTTCGGGGAGATCCTCGGCGTGCCGTTCGGCGACAACCAGTTCGATAATATCGTCCGGTTCATGTCCGGCCGCAGCCCGTCGGAATGCCCGGTGGCCGAGGTGGACAAGCCCGGCTCTGAGAAGTGCATTGCCCTGGTTTACGAGGGGGTCGAGGCCGTGCGCAAGATCCGCGACGTTCTCGGGCCCACGGACCCGTCCAAGGCGCCTCCCGGCTCCATCCGGCGCGAGTTCGGCCAGACCATCATGGTCAACGCCGCCCATGCCAGCGACTCCGAGGAAAATGCCCAGCGCGAAATGGGGATCGTGAAGGCCGCCGAGAACAACTTCCGGCAGGTCGTCGAGCAGTTTTACCGCAAAGGTTAGCCGTCCGCTGCCCCGTCCTCGATCCAGAGGGCGGGGGCGGCGCGCAGCCGATCCAGCAGCCGGGCGTCCGCTGCCGGGAAGGCGTAGTCTTGTAATTCACCGGCCGTCACCCATTTGAAGGCCGCGCAGCCCAGCGCCTGCGGCTCGTGCCGTTGCCAGCGGCAACGGTAGAATTTCAGGTGGACGGCTTTCTCCGGATAATGGTGTGTGAGGCTCTCGATCAACGCACCCACACCCGGGAACTCCCATAACCCGCCCAGGTGAGCTTCGGCCTGGCGCTGGGTGATAAGCAGTTTGCCCCCCCGGAAAACCAGGGCGGCAGCGACATCTATGAGGGGGTGAGCGGCTGAGGAACAGATTGGCGGACTGCCGCCTGGCGGGCCCTGGGTCATGGCTCGCCCTTCTCGCTTCCCGCTTTACGCCTCACCGCCCGATGCTCTTGTAGATGAAGCCCATTCGCTCCATCTCGGCCGGGTCGAAGAGGTTGCGGCCGTCGAACAGGATCGGGTGGGTGAGCGCCTTGCGGGCACGCTCCAGGTCCAGCTTCTTGAACTGCTCCCATTCGGTCGCAACCACCAGCGCGTCGCACCCTTCCGCCACCGCGTCCATGTCCTCGACGAACGTGACGTCCTGCAGCACGGCCCTGGCTTTCTCGATGGCCTTGGGATCGTGGACGCGCAGCCGGACGCCTTCCTTCTGGAGGCGCTGGCAAAGCTCGATGGCGGGCGACATGCGCACGTCGTCCGTGTTCTGTTTGAAGGCGAGCCCGAGCACGCCGATGGTCTTATCCTTGAGCACCCAGAGCGTGTCGCTGATCTTCTTCAGGAACCGGTCCATCTGCCGACTGTTGATCTGCTGGACCTCCTTGAGGAGGCCGAATTGGCAGCCGACCTGTTCGGCGATCTTGATGAAGGCGCTGAGGTCCTTGGGGAAGCAGCTCCCGCCGAAGCCCAGGGACGCATCCAGGAAGCGGCGCCCGATGCGCTCGTCCATGCCCATGCCGTTGGCGACCTCCTGCACGTTCGCGCCCGTCGCCTCGCACACGACTGAAATGGCGTTGATGTAGGAGATCTTGAGGGCGAGGAAGGAGTTGGACGCGTGCTTGATCAGCTCTGCGGAGTTGATGTCCGTGACGATGATGGGGGCGTTGAACGGGGCGTAAACCTCCTTCATGGCCGCCACCGGCCGCTGCGAGCGCACGCCGATGACCACGCGGTCCGGGTGCATCAGATCCTCAACCGCAAAGCCCTCGCGCAGAAACTCCGGGTTGCTCACCACGTCGAAGTCAACGTGGGCCTTGTTGTAGCGCTTGATCGTCTCCGCCACGTTGTCGCCCGTCTTGACCGGCACGGTGCTCTTGTCCACGACGATCTTGTAGCTGGTCATGGCGCTGGCAATGTCGCGCGCCACCTTCTCGATGAAGCTCAGGTCCACCGCGCCGTCCGCCAGGGGCGGCGTCGGCACGGCGATGAAGATCACTTCCGACTTCTCAACCCCCTCCGCCGTGCTCGTGGTGAACGACAGGCGGCCGGCCTCGACATTCTGCTTCACCATCTCCTCCAGCCCCGGCTCGTAGATCGGGATGCCGCCTTCCTGCAGCACCTTGACCTTGGCCGCGTCGTTGTCAACGCAGATCACCCGGTGCCCCACCTCGGCGAAGCAGGCGCCGGTGACGAGGCCCACGTAGCCGGTGCCGATGATGGTCAGCCTCATTTCTTCTGGAGCTTTATCGGAGTTGCATTCGTCGCGGGCGGCGTCACGGGCACGAGCTTCGGGTATTTCTGGTTCAGCTCCTCCAGCCGCATTCCCGCCTCTGAGCCGAGGGAGCCGTAAGGGTTCCCGCGGGCGACTTCCTCGAACTGCGCGCGCGCCTTTTCCGGATCGTTGCGCGCCTCGTATAACCGGCCCAGCGCGAAGCGGGCCTGGGAGGTCACATTTTCGCCCGGGTGCTGGCGAACCAGGTCGGTGTAGGCGGTCAGGGCCTCATTGGTTTTGCCCAGGGCATCCATGCAGGCGGCGGCGCCCAGCAGCGCCTCTCCCATCAACGGGCTGTTGCCCTGCTCCCTGGCAAAGCGATCGAACTGCGCCTGGGACTCGGCATACTTGCCATCCACGAACAAGCCCCCGCCGGCTAGCAGCAGCGCTCGCGCGGCGGCGCTGCTTTTCGGGTACTCGGCCACAATCTTCAAGTAGGCCGCCACGGGGTCCGCGCTGCCCCGGGCGCCGCTCATCTGGGGCACCTCCACGTTGGACAACGCTATCGAGGCGGCCACCTCCGACTGGTTGCGCTGGTAAATGATAAACGCGATAATCATGCCCGCGAGCACGACGACACCGGCGCCCATGAGCGCCTGCTTCTTATTCGCGTCAAACCAGGCCAGGGCTTTGTGCGAGACCGGCAATTGTGCAGTATCAGATTCCATATAGGGGGTGAAATGTTCCGGTCCGCACCCAATAAAGCAAGCCCGAAGTTGCGCCCGGAGTTCCTCCACGACAAAACAGGTGTTGTCGCCAGCTCCAACTTGAGCCATGATCACCCTGACAGGGCCGCAAAAGAGCCGGGCAATGGTTGCGTCAAGGCGATCTGCGACGAAGACATTGACCGGATGCAAACCCAGGAAGCCTGCGGCAGGACGCCGGTGCTGGCGCTCATGCACCTGGCAAGGCTCAAGGGTTGGAAGGCGCAATTGCTCGATTACCGAAATAGCGGTGATGCCGCCGGCGATAAGGACCGTGTTGTAGGCTACACCGCGGGCGGCTTCCGGCCCCCCGCGCCGGAGGCCCTGGCCGCGCCGGAGCGGAAGTTTCTCCTCGATCTCGCCCGCAAGAGCCTGAAGAACGCCGCAGCCGGATTGGGCCTCCCCGAGCTGGCCGCCAAGGACGTGCCGCCGAAGCTTGCGGAACAGAAGGCCTGCTTCGTCACCCTGACCATCAACGGCGCGCTGCGCGGCTGCATCGGCCATCTCACGGCCATTGAGCCGCTCTACCAGGCCGTCATTGACAACGCCCGCAATGCGGCCGTGCGCGATTCAAGGTTTCCCGCCGTCACCCCCGGGGAGGTGGACTGCATCAAGATCGAGATCAGCGTGCTGACCGAGCCGCAGCCGCTGGCATTCAGTTCCCCGGAAGACCTCCTGGGCAAGCTGCACCCGAACCGGGACGGCGTGATCCTGCGCATCGGCCCCCGCACCTCGACGTTTCTCCCGCAGGTCTGGGAGCAGCTTCCGGACAAAGCCCAATTCCTGAATCACCTGGCGCAAAAGGCCGGCTGCAAAACCTCCGCATGGCGAGGCAAGGACGCGCAGGTGTCAGTTTACCACGTCGAGTGCTTTGAAGAAGGGGAAGGGGGGGCTTGAGTTGCGGGAGTTGCAAGGGTTACCCGAACACCAGGCGGCAGAAGATCACCGAAGCAATCACCCCCGCGGTGTCGGCTACGAGGCCGGCGGGGAGGGCGTAGCGGGTCCGTTTCACGCCGACTGAGCCGAAGTAAACGGCGAGCACGTAGAAGGTTGTCTCCGTGCTGCCGAAGATGGTGCCGCCCATGCGGCTGATGAGGCTGTCGGGGCCGTATTGTTTGACGAGTTCGGCGAACAGGCCCAGCGTGCCGCTGCCGCTGAGCGGGCGCATCAGCACCATCGGCAGGAGCGGGGAGGGGAAGCCGATGGCGTTCATGGCCGGCTCCAGCAGTTTGCTGATCAGGTCAATGCATCCCGCCGCGCGGAACATGCCCATCGCCACCAGGATCGCCACCAGGTAGGGGATGATGCGCAGGGCCACGTCGTAGCCCTCGCGCGCGCCGTCCACGAATTCCTCATAGACTTTCACGTGGCGCAGGGCCGCATAGAGCGGAAAGACCGAGAGCATGAACGGGATGGAGAGCTTGGAGACAGCGTCCACGATGCGGATAAAGTTGTTCTGGGTGGGGCCCCCCGACGGCGCCGGCAATCCCAGTGTTTCAGGAAAGGCGAGCCGGACAAACATGTAGAGGAAGAACAGGAGGAAGGCCGCAACGCCGAGAATCCCCCACCACTGCAACGGCGCAAGGCCCACAGCTTCCTTGACGGGGCTTTTGTCGTCCGTTGAATTCGCCGCGGCCGGTTTGGCCGGTCCGGGTGCGGGCGCCGGGGAAGGGGCGGCGGCCGGCGGGAGGCGGTAGATGGGCAGACGCTGGAAGAACTTGGCAGCGGTGACCGCGGCAATCGCGGCGCAGGTGGTGGCCATGATGGAGGTGCCCACGATGGCGGTCGGGTTGTTGGATTTGTTGGCGGCGAGGATGGCGATGGCGGTGGCGGGGATGAGCTGGATCGAGCTGGTGTTGATGGCCAGGTAGGTGCACATGGCGTTGGTGGCCGTGCCCGGACGCGGGTTGAGCGACTCGAGATCCTTCATGGCGCGGAGTCCGAGCGGGGTAGCGGCATTGCCGAGGCCGAGGATGCTGGCAGCCATGTTCATCAGCATGGACCCCATCGCCGGGTGGTCGTGGGGCACGTCCGGAAAAAGCCACACCATCAGGGGCCGCAGCAGGCGCGCGAGCAGGGCCACAAGCCCGGCCCTTTCCGCCAGCCGCATGATGCCGAGCCAGAGCGCCATGATCCCCACCAGCGGCAGGGAAATCTTCATCACCGCGAACTCCGCCATCTCGAAGCTCTTGTCGGCGACATCCTTGAGATGATCCGTGCAGCCGCCGACGACGACAGCGAGCAGCACCAACCCAAGCCAGATGTAGTTGAGCATTGCGCAAAAGCTATAACGGCCGGGCGAGAGCCCGCGAGCAAAATCAATTCAAGGATGGAGTTCGGGGCGCAACTCACGCTATCCGGCGACATGCAAGAATGCGACAGGAGCGGACATTCTTGTCCAATGCCGCCAGGCCCGGGGGGCGATAGGAATGAGCGTGGTAGCATTTGTTA
>JAPLUA010000647.1 GCA_026397855.1 Verrucomicrobiota bacterium
CTATACCTTGCAGCAGAACACCGAGGCGGCCACCACGAATTGGGGGCCGAGCGGTTACACGGTTACCACGTCGGCGGGCATCAGCAGCGTCACCTTCACCCCCGGTCCGGGCAGGCTGTTCTTCCGGCTGAAGCAGTGATGTTGGTATCGGGTGTTGATTTAACCGCAAAGAGCGCAGCGCGGCGGAGCCGCAACCAAGGCGATACCCAATTTTTAACGCAGAGACGCGAAGAGCGCAGAGAAACGCAGAGAAGAAGAACCCTCTGCGTTAAATCTTCGCAGCCTGCGATCGAATCGGCGGATAGCAGTGCGGAGAACCGGGAGAGAGACCGATCTGGGTTGCTTCAATCTCTGTCCTTGGATAGTAATGGGTTCGAGCGCGCGTTTCTGGTCGTGTTTCTGCGCGCTCTCCGTAACGCTATGCCTGTTTCCAACATTGCAATCGTGGTTCATTTTAAGGTTGGCACGTCGTTTGCTAAAATGGGTGACAAGCGCGAAAACACGAATGCAAACAATGAACGATACACATACCGAGGGGTGGCCGGGATCTCCGTTCACCGCTAGCATAAGCCAGTCTATCAATCCTATGGTCAATTGGTTACGTGATTATGCGAGCGGGGTAAGGACCGGGTCTTCCGGCTTGTCCCGCAGGGCTGACTGCAATACAAGATCGAGTTCGGAGTATTGCACATGCAATGATGGGCTTCCGTGCAATGATTCCAGCGAGTATCAACGAGACGGAGTCAAGATAACCCAAACTGCGGAAGTGGGATGGGCCGATGTCCTGGCGAATCCCGCGGTGGAATCGGGGCCGAAGATAATTCAGAAAGGGTACCGCATGAGGCGGCAGGGGGACGACGGGGTGATAGTTGCCAGGATTGTGATTGCCTTGTTCACGTTAGTCGTGGGGCTGCCGGCGCTGATCTGGTTCGGGTGGTTGCGGGAAGTCCCGACCTTCTGGATGAACGAAGGCGGCTATCCGATCTGGCTGCGGGAGGTGGTGCTGGATTTCTTCTATCCCCTCTTCTTCCTCGACTTCTTCGCGATGCTGGTTTACGTTGCCCTCCTGTTGCGGGTTCCTCCCCGGTCCAAGGAATCCATGAAGCTGAACCTGGCTGTGCTGTCCGCGATGGGAATCGGGGTTGTCTTTGCGGTGATATATGCCCTGGCCGACAACGTCATGTTGCTTCTCCAGCCGCCCGGGTGATGTGCTGCGAATCCTGCTGCTCTGGCAACCAGCCTGACCTTACATGAGATTACTTTACGTCCACGAACGATTCGGCGCCCTGGCGGGCGCGGAGGCTAACGCGCACATCACTGCGACGGAGCTGGGCCGGCGGGGCCACACCCTGGGTATCCTGCACGGCCCCGGCACCGGGAAAAACGAACCCGCCTGGGAGGCGACTTTCCCCGCCCGCTTCGCCCTCGGCGCCCGCGACAACGCGGGTGTGGTCCGCGAGGCCCTGCGATCCTTCGCCCCGGATGCGGTTTACGTTCACAAGCTGGCTGATCTCTCCGCCATCGGCGCCCTCGTCGGAAGCGGCGTCCCGCTGGTCCGCATGGTGCATGACCACGACATCTACTGCATGCGCAGCTACAAGTATGATTATTTCACGCGGGAGATCTGCACCCGCGCCGTCGGGCCCCACTGCGTCTTTCCCTGCCTCGCCACGGTCGCGCGCAACCGGGAGCCCGGATTCCCCCTCAAATGGGTGAGCTACCCGGACAAGAAGCGCGAGGTGGAGCTCAACCGCCGCTTCAACCGCATGGTCGTCGTGACCACCTACATGCGCGACGAGCTGCTCAACAACGGATTTGACCCGGCCCGCATCGAGATTCACGCCCCCGTGCCCCGGATGGGGGATCCGGGCCTGCGCAGCAGTTTCAGCGACCGCAACCTCATCATGTATGCCGGGCAGATCATACGGGGCAAAGGGGTGGATGTCCTGCTGGAGTCGCTTGCGCTGCTGGACATCAACTTTGAGTGCGTCATCCTGGGGGATGGTAACCAGCGCGCGCATTGCGAGGCGCTCAGCCGCAAGCTCGGCCTGGCGGACCGGGTCACCTTCAAGGGTTTTGTGGCGCAGGAGGAGCTCAAGACCTACTATCGCGAATGCAGCGCCGTGGCGCTCAGCTCGCTCTGGCCGGAGCCCATTGCCACCATCGGGCTGGAGGTCATGCGCTACGCCCTGCCGATCGTCGCGTTTGACGCCGGGGGGATCAAGGATTGGCTGGTGGACGGGCACAACGGGTTCCTGGTGCCCTGGATGGACCGCGCTCAGTATGCCGCGCGGCTCAAGCAACTGCTCGTCTCGAAGCCGCTGGCGCGGCAGCTTGGGGAAAACGGGCTCCGGCTGGTGAGCGAGCGCTACGATTTTGACGGCTACATTGGCGACCTGGAATCCATGTTCACCCGGGTGATCCGGGAACACCAGACTGCGCATAATTGATATGAACGCACAACTTATTGCCATTGTTGGCGGCAGCGGCTCGGGCAAGACCTGGCTGGCCGGGCGCCTCGCGGAGGAGTTCGGCGGCGAGGCCGGGCGGCTCTCGCTGGATGACTTCTACCTCGACCTGTCGCACCTGCCGCCGGCGGAGCGCGACGAGGTGAACTTCGACCACCCGGCGGCGATTGACTGGCCGCTGTTCGACCGCTGCATCCGCGGCATCCGCGCCGGGGATGCGGTTGATCTCCCCGGCTACGACTTCGCGACCCACACCCGACGGCCCGAGCCGCGGCGGTGGGAGCCGCGGCGCGTGGTGCTGATCGAGGGCCTCTGGCTCCTGCGCGACCCGGAGCTGCGCCGGCTCTACAGCATGAGCGTCTATGTGGATTGCCCCGAGCACGTCCGGCTGCAGCGCCGCGTCGAGAGGGATCTTTCCGAGCGGGGTCGTTCCGCCGGGTCGGTGTGCACCCAATTCGAGCGCCACGTCGCCCCGATGCACCGCCGATTCGTCACGGAGCAGGCCAGGCACGCCGATGTGGTACTCGAGTCGCCCGTGTCCACCACCCAGTTTACCCGCCTCCGCGCCCGCTGCACCCGGCGGCTCCAGATTTTTCCCTGCTTATGAAAACGCAACAAGCCGTAGATCAATCCCTGGAGCGGCTCCTCGCCGCCCGGACTCCCTGGGGCCGCGTCCGCCTCAACGCCCGCGTGGTGTGGAAACGCCTGAGCTGGCCCGCCGTCGTCAATGCCGCCCTGTTCCTCAAGCGCGCGCTGGATATCGTCGTGAGCCTCGTCGCCATCGTGGTGCTCTCGCCCTTCTTCCTGCTCCTGGCCTTGCTCGTCAAGCTCGATGGCGGCCCGGTCTTCTTCCGCCAGACCCGCGTGGGACTCAACGGCCGCACCTTCAGAATGCTCAAGTTCCGCTCGATGTGCGTGGACGCCGAGGCCCGCCTCCAGGGGCTGCTGGGCCAGAACGAGAAGGCCTCCGGCGTCACCTTCAAGATGAAGGATGACCCGCGCATCACCCGCATCGGCAAGCTGCTGCGCCAGTCATCGCTCGATGAGCTTCCCCAGCTCTGGAATGTGCTGCGGGGCGACATGTCCCTGGTCGGGCCGCGCCCGCCCGTGCTCCGCGAGGTCGCGCTCTATTCGCAGGCCGACCGGCGCCGCCTCCTCGTCAAGCCCGGCATCACCGGCCTCTGGCAGGTCGGCGAGCGCGGGGGCGGAGTGTTTGAAATCGGCGACCGCAACTCGATTGACTTCCCGGAGCAGGTAAGCCTGGACGTGCGCTACATCGAGAGCCAGAGCATCGGCAAGGATCTCTGGCTGCTCGCCAAGACTGTGCCGGCGATTCTCTTCGGGAAAGGAATGTAAGGGCGTGAACATCACCCTCCTTTGC
>JAPLUA010000473.1 GCA_026397855.1 Verrucomicrobiota bacterium
AGTACTACCGTTGGAACACCGGTCCCGGGACAGGAAACGCAGCCCTTCCGGCCGGCTGCGATGCTTGTGACGTAACAGAGTTCAACATCTGGCCTATCATGACGGGCCGCTGACCCCGAGCAGTGGTTTCTTGAAGTCTCCAATAGCCTTGCCATTACCACCGGACTACCCTAGACTTTCCCCCTGATTACCGATAGACCCATGCCCGATCCATCCACGATTGGGGTGGCTGGGCATGGCGTTGAGCCGGCCCAGCCGACCCTTGCTGAACGTACCGGTTTGACCCGGCGCAATCTGGGATTACTGGCCTTTGGGTTTGCCCCGCTGCTGCTGCTCTTCTTCGCCAACCTCTGGGAGCGGACGTATTACCAGTTCTTCCCGATGGCGCTGGCGGGTGCCGGTTTCCTGGCCTGGACCCGGCTTAAAGAGGTGCCCCGGCCTTTGGTATCGGGCCACGAGTTCTTCCCGATGGCGCTGGCGGGTGCCGGTTTCCTGGCCTGGACCCGGCTTAAAGAGGTGCCCCGGCCTTTGGTATCGGGCCACGCTGCTGCGACGGCCACGCTGCTGGCCGCATCCTTTGGTGTTTTGACCACGGCCCTGGTGTTCTGGTCGCCCTGGCTGGCCAGCCTGGCGGCGTTGCTGGGGTTGATGGCTGTCGCCGGGTGGATCGGCGGCTCCCGGGTGCTGCGGGCGCTGGTGCCGGCGCTGGTGCTGGTCCTGACGATCATCCCTCCCCCGCTGCTGCTGGACGCGCGCCTGATGGTTTTCATGCGCGGGCTGGCTGTTCGCTGGAGCAGCCGGCTGCTGGACGCGTTTTCGGTGGTGCATTACTTGAACGGCAATGTCATCGAGCTGCCGCGGCAGAAGCTGCTCGTGGAAGAGGCCTGCAGCGGGATCAACTCGGTCCTGCTGACGCTGGCCGCCTGTCTCTTCTACCTGTTATGGCGCCGCCGCTCGGCGATTCGCATCCTGATCTGCCTTCCCTGCGCCCTGGCGACCGTCCTGCTGGGGAACGTGTTCCGCATCACGTTCGGCGCCTGGCTGAAATTCTATTACAGCATAGACATTCTCTCCGGCTGGCGCCACGAGCTGCTGGGGCTGTTGTTGGTGGCGCTGTATATGGTGATGATCCTGAGCCTGGACGAGTGGATGAACTTTCTGACCGCCCCGGCGAAGAAGCGAGGGTCAAAATCGTCGAAACCGGCCGCCCCGGAGGCCCCTGCCATCGTGCCGGCACCGGTCGCTGTCGTGCCGGGCCCGGTGCGGGCTCCGGTCTGTTTGGCTCCGCGCTGGGCGCAGGTGGCGGCCTATGCCTTTGCCTTGCTCGGGGTGGTCGAGCTCGGGCGCGGCTGGCTGCATTACCACCGCCAGCACGTCGCGTTTGTCATGGCTTCGAAATCGGCCTTGCGGCCCGGGGCGACCTTCGCGCTGCCGGAGCAGATTGGCGACTGGAAGCGCATGGATGCGGCGGTGCCGGACAAGCAGGTTGAGACGCAGGGGATTTATTCCAAGATCTGGCATTACCAGAGGGGC
>JAPLUA010000455.1 GCA_026397855.1 Verrucomicrobiota bacterium
CTGGTGGAACTCCGCGAGCGCCTCCCCGGTTTTGCCCTGCGACTGCAAGGCCAGCCCCAGGTTGTTGCGGGATCTGACCATGTCGGGCTTGAGCCGCAGGGCGATGCGGAACTCGGCCTCCGCCGCAGCCGATTTGCCCTGCATCTGCAGCACCACCCCGCTGTTGTCGTGGGCCTCCGCGTAGTCGGGCTTGATTCTTAACGCCGCGGCGAAACGGTCCAGGGCCTCGTCCAGCTTGTTCTTCTGGCCCAGCGCGCAGCCGAGGCTGTATTCGGCCAGGTAGTTGCCTTTGGTCACCGTCACCGCGCGGCGGAACAGTGCCTCGCCATCGCTCCAATAACGCAATTGCCGGCTCGTGGCCGTAAGGCATGACAGGAGGACGGCGAGCATCACGATAGGTTCCACTGTCACCCGGTACCGCCAGCCGGCCAGCAGGTCGCCGGCGAGCCAGACCAGCATGATGAACACCCCAATCAACGGCACATAAGCAAACCGGTCTGCCATGGCCTGGCTCGATGCCTGGATAAGACCGATCGTCGGCAGCAGGGCCACCACAAACCACAACCAGCCGACCAACAGGTAGGGCCGCCGTCGCCACGCCACGAGGGTCCAAACCGACACCGCAACCAGGATAGCGGTTGCCGCCCCCACAACTATCGGCGGCCAGGTGCCGGGATGCGGATAATGCACTGCCAGGCCCGTTGGCCAGAACATCTTCTGGAGGTAGCGTACGTAGGAGACCAGGGCGTTCCCGAGGCGCGCGGAGAACGGCAGGACCCCTTCGTCAACCAGCGAGCCCAACTGCTTATGTCCCACCACGGTGATCACCGCAGACGCCGCGGACATCATAAACAGCGGCAGCTTCTCAAGAACCGCCCGCGCCAGCGATACCGGTGCCAACGTCGGCCCCTCACCGCAAACCACCTGCCAGCCCGACCACGGGGGAGCCAGCCGGCGCAAGGGCCAATAATCGAGCAGCAGCAGGATGACCGGCACCGTCACCAGCATCGGCTTGGACATCAACCCCAGCGCAAAGAAAACCAGGGTGAGGGAGTAGAAGGAGGAGCTTGAAGATGGAAGATAGGAGATCGGTGCCCGGCGTGGACCGTGGACTGTGGACTGAGGACCGTGGACTGACGACTGTAGCGCATATCGAACATAGGCCCACACCGTCAGCAGCCAGAAGAGTGTGCTCAGCACATTCTTCCGTTCGGCGATCCACGCCACCGAGTCCACTTGCAGCGGATGCCATGCGAACAGCGCTGCCACCGCCGCGCTCCGCCAGCAGGCCCCGGTCATCCGGCGCAGGAGCAGAAACAGCAGCACCGCGTTGGCGACATGCAGGAGCACATTCCCCACGTGGCGCGGCCCTGCGCCCGGACCGAATAGCTCGCTATCCAGCATGAGCGACAGCCATGTCACCGGGTGCCAGTAAGTATGCTCACCCGTCAGCTTGCCGAAGGCCCAGGCCACGCCACCCCAGCTCAAGCCGCCCAGCACCTGCGGATTCTCATAGACATACACCGGGTCGTCGTGGTTGACGTAATCGTAGTGCCGGACCGGCCAATACACGGCGAGGGTCACCAGCACCAGCAGGGCGCTGATGAACAACTCCCGGGCAGGCCAGCCCGACAGGCTGGCTGCGCCAGGGGGGCGATTGGGCAGTTGCGCGCCTTCGCCGGTCGTCATCGGTTGCTGCTGGTTCTGCATTCTTCCCTATTCATTCCCTGCGTCCCCGGTTGGTGACGGCAGATTGCAACTGCGCGAGGACTTGGCCCAGGTTATTCCTGGCGTCAGCATACTCCGGTTTCCACTTCAAGGCTTCCCGGAACTGGTCTGCTGCCTCGGCTTGCCGGCCCGCGCCCGACAGGAGGCAGCCCAGGTTGTTATGGGCTTCCGCCAGGTCCGGCTGGAGGCGCGCGGCGGTTTGAAACTCGACGAAGGCCTCCTGCGCCTGGCCGCGCCGCACCAGCACATTGCCGATGTTGAGGCGAGTCATCGCCAGGTCCGGGTTGACGGCCAGCGCGCGCCGGAACTGCGCCATGGCCTCGTCGTTCCTACCCAGCCCGAAGAATAGCAGGCCAAGGTTGTTGTAAGCCTCCACCTGCGAGGGGTGCGCCTCGATGGATCGGCGATACAGATCAGCGGCCTCCCCGGGTTGACCCCGCGCCACGAGCAACCCGCCCAGGTTATTGAGAGCCATCCAGCAAGCGGGGTTTTGCTTCAGCGTCTCAACCCAGAGCGTCTCCTCATCCTTGTAGAGCCGTTGCTGGCGCCAGGTCAGGAGGACGCATGCTCCAATCAGCGCCACGAGCAGGGCGCGCCGACCCGACTGCCAGGGCGGACGGTCGAGCAGCGCCGCCAGGCCGGCGAGCAGGGCCGGCAGGGCGAAGTATTGCCAGTGATCGGCCACAAACGTGTATTTCTGAAAGTCGATTCTGAAGAAGCCCAGCACCGGGAACAGCATTGCCACGTAGGTTCCGAGCACCTACAGCCCCGCCCGCCCCCACGCCTTGCGGCAGAACCACAGCACCAGGAACACGCCTGCCAGCGCCACATCGGGCACCCA
>JAPLUA010000229.1 GCA_026397855.1 Verrucomicrobiota bacterium
GATATCGTGCTCAGCCACGGGTCCGGCCCCTATATCTACGACCTTACCGGCCGGCGCTACCTCGATTTGGGCGGCGGCATCGCGGTCAGCTCGCTGGGCCACGCGCACCCGGCCATCACCGAGGCGTTGGTCGAGCAGTCGCGCAAGGTCATTCACACCTCGAATTTCTACTACCACGAGCCGCAGGGCCGGCTGGCGCAGGCGCTGGTCAGCCTCATCGGCCCCGGCAAATGCTTCTTCTGCAACAGCGGCGTCGAGGCCAACGAGGGCCTGTTCAAGCTCGCCCGCAAGTTCGGCCACGACGAGGGCCGGTTCGAGGTTCTCACCACCACGAACTCTTTTCACGGGCGGACGCTGGCCGCCATTGCCGCCACCGGGCAGGAGAAGGTCAAGAAAGGGTTCGAGCCGAGCGTCCCGGGA
The DNA here is from genome assembly GCA_026397855.1 of Verrucomicrobiota bacterium. GTDB lineage: Bacteria > Verrucomicrobiota > Verrucomicrobiia > Limisphaerales > UBA8199 > JAPLUA01. Next base: position 421 of record JAPLUA010000229.1, read on the forward strand.
TTCCGGCAGGTGCCCTACAACGATCTCGCAGCCATGCGCGCCGCGCTCTCACCTGCGACCGCCGCGATCATGGTGGAAGGAATCCAGGGGGAAGGCGGCGTGACTCCCGCCACGCCTGAATACCTGCTTGGCCTGCGCCGGTTGTGCGACGAGAAGAAACTCCTGCTGCTCATGGACAGCGTGCAATGTGGCCATTTCCGCAGCGGACGATTCCAGAGCTTCCAGCGCATCCTCGAAGGCGTGCCTGGGGGCGAGAGCTTCCTGCCGGACGGCATCTCGATGGCCAAGTCGCTGGGCGGCGGGTTTCCCATTGGCGCATTCTGGGTGAGATCGCCTTACGCCGACCTGCTGGGTGCGGGCACGCACGGCACGACCTACGGCGGCTCGCCGCTCGCCTGCGCAGTGGCCCTGAAGATTCTTGAAGTGATCGAGCGCGAGAAGCTGGCTGACAATGTGCGCCAGACCGGCGCTTTCCTGAAATCCGGCCTGGGACAGCTCGCACAGAAATATCCTGGCGTGATCCGGACCGTGCGCGGGCTGGGCCTGATGCTGGGCATCGAGCTGACGCCCAATATTCCCAAGCTCTCATCCGACAGCGGGAAAACGCAGGCGGTCCAGCTTGCGAACCTCCTGCATGCCGCCGGGATGCTGGCAATTCCCGCTGGCACACAGATTATGCGTTTTCTGCCGCCGCTTAACCTGCGGCAGAGCGAAGCGGAGGAAGGGTTAAAGATACTTGAATCGGTAGTTGTCTCCCTGGCGGAGTAAAATAGATAGGACAGGCGGGATGCCTATCCTAATTTTGAGATGAAACACCTGTTGAGCATTGAAGCGCTGGCTCGGGCGGACATGGATCAAATCCTGGCTGACGCCGTGTCGCTAAAGAAACAACGCGGCCATCACGCAAACCAACCGCTGGTCGGGCAGACCTGGGCCATGATCTTCTCCAAGTCCTCAACCCGCACGCGGGTATCCTTTGAGGTTGGCATTCGCGAACTGGGCGGCGGGGTCATTTTCCTGCCTTCCAGCGAGCTGCAGCTTGGGCGCGGCGAGCCGATCAAAGACACCGCGAGGGTGATGGGCCGCATGGTGCATGGCGTCGTGTTCCGCACGTTCGCCCAGAGCGACGTCGAGGAGTTTGCGCACTACGCCGCCATCCCCACCATCAACGCCCTGACGGACCATGAACATCCCTGCCAGATCCTGACGGATATCTTCAGCTTCCAGGAAAAGCGAGGCCCCATCCAAGGGAAGGTGGTCACGTTCATCGGCGACGGCGCGGGGAACATGGCGAACTCGTGGATGTTTGCCGCCGGCAAAGCCAGCTTTGAATTGCGCATCGCATCGCCCAAAGCCTTCCAGCCGTCCGCGGACATGGTCAAGCGGGCGGGCGGAAGGATCGTGGTCACCGAGGATGTCAAGGCTGCCGCCACGGGCGCGGACCTGCTCTACACGGACGTCTGGGTCTCGATGGGCAAAGAGGTTGAATCCGCCAGCCGCATCCAGCAGATGAACGGCTACCAGATCAATGCGGGCGTAGTGGCGCTAGCCAGGCCGGGCGCGCTCGTGATGCACTGCCTGCCGGCCTATCGCGGCAAGGAAATTGACGAAGCGACCTTCGAGGCGAACGCCCAAACCATCTTCGACGAATCCGAGAATCGCCTGCACGTGCAGAAGGCGATTCTTTGCTGGCTGGTGGGGTCGAGCGTGAAGCGTGAAACGTGAAATGCGTTTGAGCTTGTGCGATTCGACGCTCTGACGCTCCCTACGACTTCTTCGCCTTGGTGCCCGGAGCCAGTGTGGGCGCAGTCCGCGGCTGACCCAGGGGAGTATCCTTCAATCCGATGGATGCCTGTTTGCTGAACCACTCGTTGAAAGCCTCGTTTTGGCGGCTCTGGCGGACGTAATTGATGAAGGCAGGCATGGCTGCATCCATTCGCGCCTGATCCAGGGGCAGCTTGGATTTCACATGAAGAATCACGCCGCCATCCGCGGTTGGCTGAAAGGCGCTGACTTTCCCGGGGGCCGTGCTGAAGGCGAGCTGCTTGAGCTGGTTTAGATTGACGCGGTCTTCGAGGCCGGGTAGGTCGCGGGAGCTGATGGAGAGGGGAGGTAACGGCACCAGGTCGAGCTTGGCCGCAGCGCAAATGGCGGAGAAGATTTTCCCCTGCGCCAAACCGTTGGTGAGGCTCTGGTAGAACGCCATTCCCGCACTGCGGGCGAGCGCCTTGGACTGTTCTTCCTTGTAATCGGCAACCACCTGGCTGCGAATCTGGTCCAAGGATGGAATCTCGCTGGGAATCTTCTTGTTGAAGGCGATCACGTAGGCGGCATCGCGGCCCACCAACGGACCGGCCAAGGGGTCTTCCAGCGTCCTGCCAAACGCGCGTTGGACAAAATCCTGTCCGACCTCCAGATCCCTGGGGCCCTTCTCCCGGTCGAAGGGCGCGGTCACTCCCACAACAAGCCCTTTATCCTTGGCCGCCTTGAGGAAGCTCTCGACGCGGATCGGGTCCATGTCAAAAAGCGGGTTGGCAAACTCGATGGCCTGTTTGCGGGCGCTTTGAGCCTGCAATTCCTTGAGCCGGAGTTCGCGGACCTTCGTGTGCGCCTGCTCCACCGTGGCCACCTTCAGTTCGCGCAGGAAATTGGTTCCGCCCTGCCGATAGGCCTCGTCAATCTGGCTGTCCAGGTTGGTCATCCGAGCCAACTCCCGCGTAGCCTCCGCGAGGTAATTGGTGAAGTCGAACTGGACGTAGCTGACCTGCACACGGTCCGGGAGCCGGTAGCTCGCCAGCCGGTTGGTATAGAATTCGGCGATCGCGCTGGAAGTCGGGGACACTTTGTCCAGGTAGCTCGATCCGGGGAAGAATACAGCCTCGGTTGACAGTTCCTCATGCTCGCGCCGATAAAGGTCGCGGGCCTCCTGTGGCGTGACCAATTTGCCGCTCAGGCCGACGACCCCAATCAATTCCTGGATGCCCAAATAATGGTCCACAAACCGCTCAAAGTCCTCCATCGTCAGGCTGTGGGGCAGAAGCACCTGCTTTTCGAACACGACCGGCGAACTGACCCCCGCGCGCTGAAGCTGGCTGAGCATGGCCTTGGCAGTCTGGGCCGCCACGTCGCTGCCGATCTGGATGCCCATCTGCTTCTGCTTCTGCGCCAGCAGAAGCCACTTGTAAGATTCGGCCTCAAGATCCTTCTTCTCGCCCTCTTCCGGCCAGCGCCCGTTCATGAAGAACATGCGCAGCTCAACCTCGCGCCAGGCGTTGGCAAAATCATCCGGCGTCACCTTCTCGCCGTTGATGGACCCGTAATTGGCCGGACCGCGGCGCGAGTCGTTCATCCTCGAATAAGGCGAGAAAAAGATGACAAAACTTATAATGATGACTGTGATGATAATTGCCCACAGCCAGGTTTGATGCTTACGTATCGTCCCAAACATAAAATAAATGCGCGTTAGGAACCGATACCTTAGCCATCTTTCACAAGGCCGGTCAAACGCAAAATCCGCCTTTACATGAGATCGGCCCTTTGCCACGCTAGACAAGTATGATGAAGAAATTCCTGCCGGTATTATTTCTGCCGCTCCTGCTGGCCGGCTGCGCCACCGCTTTTACCAATCTGACGCCCCTTCAGCAGGCCCGCAACCCGAAGAACTTGTATCCGGTTGAAGTGGCCCTGGACTGCAGCCAGCAAACCCTGCGCTGGGAGAGTATCCGCCCGCAAATCCTTGTCGGGAAAAACACCTACCCGATGCGCTCCACCCTTCTGATGACCAACCGCTGGGAGGGCATGGTGCCGGTTCCCCCGGGAACCGAGAGCGTCACCTACCGCTACAAGTTCGACTACGACTGCAATTCGTTCGGCAAGCCCAAGCCGGCCAGCCGCATCTCGCGCGAATACACCTTGAGCGTCAAGGGTCAGTAAACCCTGAACCAGCGCCGGGCCCGGGGCACCAGCCTCGCCTCCAGCGTTTCGGCCTGACGGCCCATCTCCACCTGGAGCTGACACCGCCAGGCCGGCTCCGCCACCAGCAGCAGCGCATCGAAATGCGGATGCACCCGGATCTCATGCCTCGCCACCTGGTCGGCCCGCCGGCGCGTGTGCTCCGCCTTGGCCGCGGCCAGGCGTTCGGATGTCTTTAGCTTTGCGCTGCCGCTCGTGCTGCGGGCGGCGCGGTCCGCCAGCTCCTGCTCGTAATTGGCAAAGTAATCGTCAATCCGGTCCAGTTCACGGCGTAAGTAATTCTCCTGCCGAGCGCGAATACCGGCCAACTCTTGTGCCAGGTCCGCTTCGAGTGCCTCCCTCACCCAAACGTCCCAACGGGCCGGGTCCGGGGTGGGCCAGGCCATGCCGGCACCCGGCTCCGGGTCGGCCCGGGCGAAGCTGACCTCCCGGGCCAGGGACTCGTCCGGCTCACCGTCGGACAGGGAAATCGCCAGACGGCGCAGCGACCAGTGCTGGTCAATCGCCTGGATTTCACACCGCACCAGGGCCACGAGTGAGAAATGGAACTCGCTTTTGAACGGCGCAGCCAGTCGCCAGCGTGTCGTGCCCGGGAACTGCGCCCGCCAGAGCTTTTCCGTGACGCCGGGATCCGGCACCTGGGCACGGGTTTCGCCCGCCAACACAACCCGCTCCAACGGCAGCGGCGAGGGGCGAAGGGCCTCCGCCAGCCGGAATGTCAGAGGGCAGCCGGGGAAGACTTCGCGCGCCGAGTCGCGTGCGCCCGCGGCATCGGCGGAGGCAAAGTGGAGCTCGATTTCGTGGAGTGCCCCGCCGGGGTTCCACAGCTCTGCAGCCCGCCCCTCGGCTACGATATCAAGGCGGTCGTGCCAGGTGCGCTCACAGAGCGCGCCCAGCGAGCCGAAGCCCTGCTCGTAAAAATCCACCAGTGCGGCGGGATCGTAAGCCAGCCGGTCAAGCCTCATAGCGACTCATAGTCCTTCTTGAACAGGGTTTCATCCAGCTCCTTCACCTCTCCGTAGGCATCGCGCGCGGCGGCCAGCTCGTTCCCCAGGCCCGCCAGCGCCTCAGCCACACGACCCTCGCTCTCGCGCCAGCGGCGGAGCACCTCCTCGGCGAATTCGTCGCTGGTGAAGCGGTCGCCCAGGACGAGCCCGGTTTCGCCGACGACCAGCTCGAAGAGATTGAGCTTCTCCTGGAGTATCTCCAGCAGGTGCTCTTGCAGGGTGCCGGCCTGGACGAAATTGTAGATGCGGACCGGGTGGCGCTGGCCGAGGCGATGGAGCCGGCCGATGCGTTGCTCGATTTCCATCGGGTTCCACGGCAGGTCGAAGTTGGCCAGGCGATGGGAGAACTGGAGGTTGCGACCCTCGGTGCCGCTGTGCGTCAGGAGCAGCGCTCCGCCGCGCGCGTGGAACTCCTCCGTGATAGGCTGGCGCTCGGGCGGGGGTGTCGAGCCGTTGATGACAAAGGTCTCCACGCCCGCGCGGCGGAGCTCCAAGGCCAGGGCGGCCTGGGTTTGCAGGAACTGGGTGAAGATCACCGCCCCGCCCTCCACGCGGGTCAGCGGCGCGAGCAGCCCGCACTTGCGCTGCCAGCTCCCCTCCAGCGGCGCCTGCTCGCGCCAGGCGCCAGCCGCGGCGCGGTCCGGAAACTTCAGCAGCGCCTCGCGCCAGGCGGCCGGGCTGCTGCCCGCTGCCTGCAGGAGCAACCTTCCCCAAAGGCTCGCCTGGCTCGGGCTGAGCCTGGCCAGGCAGGCTCGGAATTCAGTCTCCCATTGCTGCCAGAAGGCCCGCTCGGCTTCGTCCGGCTCGAACAGGACGGTCTCGGCACGGCGCGACGGGAGCTGGATGCCGGCGTTGGCGCGCGTGTTGCGAATCATGACCTGCCCAAGCAGGCGGCGGAGCTCCTCTGGCTCCCGCGGCTGGCGGGGGCGTTTCGGGTCAATAAAGCGCGCCCGGAACTCCTTGGGAGTCGGAAGCTGGCCAGGCTGGAGGAGCGTGACCAGGTTGTAGAGTTCCTCCAGCGAGTTCTGGACCGGGGTGGCAGTCAGCAGCAGCAGGAACTGCCGCGGCAAGGCGTTGACTGCCTGCCAGGCCTGCGACTCGCGATTGCGCAAGTAGTGGGCCTCATCCACGATCAGAATATCCCAGTTGATCTGCCGGGCGATCTCGAGCTGCGCGGGCTGCTTGAGGGTGTGGAGGCTGGCCACCAGGGCCGGGTTTTCACGCCAGAACTTCTGCGCATCCCCGCGCGCGGCGGCGTGGTTGGTGGTCGCTGTCGCAAGGCCGAACTTGTCGCTCAGCTCCTCCTCCCACTGGTCCACCAGCGACGGGACGGTGAGCACCAGGAAGCGTTTGACCATGCCGCGCGTCAGCAACTCCTTGAGCACCAGGCCGGCCTCGATGGTCTTGCCCAGCCCCACTTCATCGGATAGCAGCGCTCGCCCACGCAAGGGACCGAGCACCCGCAATGCCGTGCGCACCTGGTATTCCAGCCGCTCCACCCGGCAGTGTGGCAGGCAGAGCAGGTCGTCGGACTGGTTGGAAACCCACCACAACGCAGCCCGCTCGCGCAGGTGATAATGGCGCAGGTCGGCGAGTGGAAAAGTCGTCTCCTGAAGCTCAAGCCGCGGCAGCTCAATGTTCACCGGCACCGTGGGCAGCGGAAGCCGTTCGGCGACCGGCGCATGGGCGGCACGGTCGGTTTTCAGTGCCGCGGCTTTCTTTGCGTCGGCCGCCCTTTTGGCCTCCTCGGCCCGCTGCTCGCGGAGGTGTCGCTCCCGGGCCATGCGCTCCATGTTCTCCCGGAGCCGCGCCAAATCCTCTTCGCGCTTGCGCTCCTTGCGCAGAAACCGCCGCTCGCTCTGCTCCATCTCCGCAAGCATCAGCGGGTCCGCCTCTTCCATCGCCTTGGCCATCGGTGAGAAATTGGCACTCAGGACTTCGGCCATGGCTTTGATATTCTCACCCAGCCAATCCCAAGGCGCTTCCGAGCGATCAATGGGATGCTCCTGGCGCCGGACCAAAGGCCCGCCACCCGGCGGCTGTCTGACGGAAAAGATGGTTACCCTGCCGGGATCAACCGGGTAAAGGGCGGCCCAGCGGTGGATCGCCGCCCGGATGGAGTTGAGATGGTGGGTGGAGGTGGAACTCTCCCGCCGGCCTTCCAACTGGATGCTCCAGGTCAACTCATCGCGGTCCGTGCATCGGACATGGCCGGATGCCCTCGGCTGCGGGCTCCCCGGATCGCTCCAGTCGAGTTGGATGAAGCCCCGGGCGATTTCCAGCGTAATGCAGAGCTGGAGGCCGGGACTTTGCTCCGGCCCGGGTCCGACGGGCGCATCATTGCCTGGCACACCCATCCAGTAACGGGCCAGCGCCAGGGCCGCCGATTGTAGCTGCTTCTCGGTATTCTTTTGACTGAACACAACGCCCATTCTCTCCAGCAGTTGCGTAAACCGATGGATCTCGGCACCCAGCCATTTCCAGGGCGGTTCATACGGGGGAATAAGAAGCTTGTAATGAAGGCCCGCTTTGACCGGGCCTATGTCCAAGTTTGAGAATATCCGCACCTCCACACATTCATCCGGAACGGGCAGCCGCTTGCGCACGCGATTCACCAGCGCCCGGGCAGATGTCCCTCGGCTGCCGCAGCTATCCCTTTCCATGCGGCCCCCCATTTTAAGCTCCCACCCGAGCAGGTAATGCGGGGAAGCGCCCTCTGAGACCAACCCCAGCAACCCAAAGGCCAGGGGCTCCCGCGAACCATCTTGATGCCAGTGAAAGAAGAAACAACCCTGCCTGACGTCGAAGGTGACCACCAGGCGCAATGGCCCCGGCCCCGGAGTTCCCTGGGAACCTCCAGCGGTGTTGGAAAACTCAGTTTGCTCCATGCCCTCGCGACCGCTACTTGCCAAACCCTTTCCCGAGAAGCTTCCCCAACCCGGTCCACGCCAGCAACCCCAGGCCTATCGGAGTGCCTGTCACGGGTGTGGGGATAGCCGCCAGGACGGCGAGAATCGTGGCAAAGGTCAGGGCGCGCCCGTTGGAGTCTTTCCGGAGATTCTTCTGGATCAGAAAGGCCGGGATGAAGACCGCCAGGAAGCAGAACGGGATGGCAACCGGCCAGATTGGGGGCGCCCAATCAAAAACCGCCCAGAGACTGTCCACCGCGACAAGTATCAGCGCCGAAAGGGCATGGATCGGCGGCCCCTCCGCGGGCGCGGCCAGAGGAATCATCCGGGGCGGTTCCGGGGGCAGAACCTCAACCAGTGCCTCTTGGGCCGACACATCGCGTATCTTCGGCGGCTCGCTCATCATCCAACCGCAAATATCATGGCACCCATGCCCGGGGTGCAATCAATTTCCGATTGCCGCGAGCGAAATCAGTGTTGAATTCATGCCGCAGCGCGGTTATCTCTCCCTCATGCGTCGGCTATTTGCATGGTTGTTTTGGGCGGGCTGGCTCGCCGTGGCATTATCCGCCCCGGCGGCGACCGGGCGCGTGTTCAAAGTGCTGCCGCAGTTTCTTGATCACAAGGACCGGAACTCGACTTCACCCAGCCTTTACGATCGCGACGCCTACCAGGCCTACCTGCGGCAGCATACCAATGAGATTTCGCGGATGCGGTTTAACGTCCAATGGCGGACCGCCGGCAAGCCGGCCGGACCGGTTAAGCTCCGGGTCGAAATGCATGGGGTCGTTCGCGGCGGTTCGGCCGAGGAACTCGTGCTCGAAAAGCCGGTCGAGCCCAGCGGCTGGTTCGGCTGTTGGACCGCTATGACGCTCACCCGCGAGGATTTCCGGAGGCTGGGCGAAGTCACAGCGTGGCGCGTGACCTTGTGGGACAACGGTCAACTGCTCGGAGAACAACGATCCTTCCTTTGGTAGCTGGCACCGCCGCGGGCTCAAGTCTGTCTGTTTTCCGGGGCAACTGACGGGCCGGGGGGATCCCGGGCGGCTTATTTCTTTGCGCCGCCCGCGACTGGCTGGAGTTCCGGCGCCCGGCTGGCCGCTGCCGGGTTCGGGTTCCACTGGATATTGAAATCCTGCACAATCTGCCTTGCGGCGGAGTTGGTCTTGGCGACCTGCAGCAGCTCGAGCGAAAGCGCCTCAAGCCGGGCTTCCAATTTCCGCGCCTGGTCCAGCACCCCGGCGTTCTGCGCCTGCATGAGCCGGGCCTGCTCGAGCTGGCTTCGCTGCTGCAACAGATTCGTCAGGCGGAAGCCGTAATCGCCGGCCAGAAGCAGGAATACGATGAAGCAGACCCAGAACGGGCTTCGCTGGGCCAATTCCCTCAACCCCTTGTCCTTGTCGGTTTTCATCGCGTTGCAGGCGCCGGGCTGTTGGTATCCAGATTGATGTTGAAATCGTGCTTCACCAGCAGCGCGCGCAACCCCGGCTCGGTCCGGCTGGCCTGGGCAATCCGCACCACCAGGTTCTGCACGGTGTTCTGGAGCTGCTGCGCCTGGTTGAATTGGGCCTGCGTCTCGGCCACCTGCGCATTGAGGCGGCTGTTGAGTATTCCCAAAACCAGATCACAGACGATGAGCAGGCCGCAAACACCCCCCACCACATTCAATGCTGATAACTGTGCTTTATTCATGTTGACCGGCTGGATGAGAGTGGTCATGAACCTGGGGGATGTCAAGGCGGCGGCGATGTTTCGCCCAGCGATTCATTGACACGTTACTCGTGGCCGTCTAGCTTCGCCCCCATGTCTCGCTTGCCGTTCGAGCTTCTGCTGGCGCTGCGGTACCTGCGACCCAAGAGGACCTTCGTCTCGGTCATCACTTTGATTTCCGTGCTGGGCGTCACCCTGGGCGTCGCGGTGCTGATCATCGTCATCAGCGTCATGACCGGGTTCGACCAGCAGCTACGGGACAAGATTCTCGGCTTCAACACCCACATCAAGATCCTGCCGCACGGGGAGACGATGAAAGACTACGCCGCGCTCGCCCGCGTCGTCAGCTCGAATCGGAACGTCCGGGCTGTGGCCCCGTTTGTCCTGGGGCCGGTCCTGGTGGAAACCGCACCTGCCAGCGGCCAGTCGCAGGTCGGCGCTCCGTGGGTGCGCGGCATCAACCCGCGCATCGAGACCAATATCAGCATCCTGCCCAGCAGCATCAAGTACGGGAAGTTTGATGTCAGCGACCGAGGGCTGCTGGTCGGGGTTGAATTCGCGGATAAGATGAATCTGCAGGTCGGCGACCGCGTCGCCATCGGCTCGCCCAGCATGCTGAGGCAATGGCGGGCGAACGACCAGAAGGAGAAAGGCAGCGCCCCGGTGCTGCCGGAGTACGACGTGCGGGGCATCTTCGATCTCGGCTATTACGAATACAACCTCTCCGTCATTGTGACTTCGCTGCAAGACGCGCAGGACCTGTATGATCTGAAAGGCGATGTGCATGGGTTGATGGTGATGCTGCGCGATGGGTACCAGGCGCCTTATGTGGCCCCGGAGTTGGCGCAAGCGCTCGGCCCCAATTATCGCGTCATCACGTGGATGCAGGAGAACTCCAGCCTTCTCAACGCGGTGCTGGTCGAGAAGAACGTCATGTTCATCGTGCTGTTCTTCATTGTGATCGTGGCGGCCCTTTGCATCTGTAGCGCGTTGATCACCTTCGTCGTGCAGAAGACACGCGAAATCGGCATGCTCAAGGCGCTAGGGGCCACCGATCTCCAGGTGAGCCTCCTGTTCCTCAGCCAGGGCGCCCTGGTGGGGGCTCTCGGCGACCTGGCGGGCTACGGGTTGGGAATGCTGGCCCTGGCCTACCGCAATGAGTTCCTGCACTTCCTGCGTCGCGTGACCGGCTTCGAGCTGTTCCCGGCTTCGATTTACGGCTTCACCGAGCTGCCGGCGCTGATTATCCGGAACGATATCCTGCTGATCTGCGGCAGCGCGTGGGTGGTCTGCATCCTGGGCGGGGTCATTCCGGCCTGGCGGGCGGGCCGGCTCAAACCGGTGGAGGCCCTGCGCTATGAGTGACCTGCTGCTCTCGGCCAAAGGCATCCACAAAACCTACACCCTGGGCAAGCGCTCGCTGGAAGTGCTCCGCGGCGTGGATGTCGAACTGCGCCGCGGCGAATTCCTCGCCTTGCGCGGGGCTTCGGGCGCGGGCAAAAGCACCCTGCTTCATCTGCTGGGAGGCATTGATTCGCCCAGCCAGGGCGAGGTTTGGCTGGCTGGCAGAAACCTGGCCACGCTCGGACGCGGCGACCTGGCCCGGCTGCGCAACAAGGAGGTGGGCTTCATCTTCCAAGCCTACTACCTGTTGCCGGAACTGGACGCCCTGGAAAACGTCTGCCTGCCCGCCCGCATGGCGCGCACGCCGGCGGCTCAAGCCGAGGCCCGCGGACGCGACCTGCTGGCGCGCGTCGGCCTCAAGGACCGTATCGAGCACAAGCCCTACGAGCTCTCGGGGGGAGAACAGCAGCGCGTGGCCATCGCCCGGGCGATGATCAACGAGCCTGACATCATTCTCGCCGACGAGCCCACGGGCAACCTGGACTCTCACACCGGGGAAGAGATCATCAACCTCCTTTGCGCCCTGCGCGACGAGAAGCAAACTACGCTCGTCATGGCCACCCACGACGCGCGCGTGGCCGGCCGCGCCCCGAGGGTAATGCAGTTGGTGGATGGGCGGGCGCAAGCGTGATGCGTAACAAATGCCAGGGCTCCGCCGGATCCCCAACAAATGCCGAGGAGGCGCTTGGCCTTTGGCGGTTTGGTTGCGGTTTGTGGTATTGACCCCGAATTTCTTTCCGTTAGTCTGCGTCTTATTATCGCTGTGACAAAGTAACTAGTAACTAATCGCGTATGGAAAACAACGTATCTCCTTCATCTTCCGCCCTTCCCCGAAGGGACTTCCTCAAGAAAACCGCCACTGCCGCCGCCCTGGTGGCAGCGACGCCCCTGCTGAGGACGCCTGTCTATGGGCAGAACCAGGCACCTTCCACCGGGCGCGTGATCGGGGCCAATGACCGCATCCAGGTCGCCATCGTCGGCGTCGGGTTCGGCATCGGGCAAAACCACCTGACCGGCATCCACGAGAAGGCCGGCGAGAACAACACCAAGATCGTGGCGGCGTCCGACGTGTTCAACAAGCGGCGCAATTTCGCCAAGGAAAAGGCGGGTCTCACGGACGCGGAAGTCTATGACGACTATCGGAAGATGCTGGAGCGCAAGGACATTGATGCGGTGTTGATCGCCACGCATGATCCGATGCACGCGCAGATCACGATTGATTCCCTGGAATCGGGCCGGCACGTCTATTGCGAGAAGCCGCTGACGCGCTATCTCGGCGAGGCGTTCCAGGTCTATGACACGGTCAAGAAGACCGGGAAGGTATTCCAAGCCGGGTCGCAGGGCTGTTCTGCAGGTGGTTATGGCAAGTGCGCCGAACTGATCAAGGCTGGCAAGATCGGCACGCTGGTTTGGGCGCAGGCCTGGTATTCCCGCAACAGCCTCAAGGGCGAGTGGAATTACCTGGTGGAGAACGAAACCAACGCGGAGAATATTGACTGGGAACGTTGGCTCGGCCCGGTGAAGAAGCGCACGCCCTTCAGCGCCGAGCAGTATCACCGCTGGCGGAAGTATTTCCCTTATTGCGCCGGCCCGCTGGGCGACCTGGCACCGCACCGGCTCCATCCCCTCATGCTGGCGACGGGCAACCCCGAATTCCCGGTGCGGGTCTGCTCGATCGGCACCCGCAATGTGCATACCGACCTGACGGTTCCCGGCACTCCCGAGCGCGAGGTGCCCGAGCATGCGCAACTGCTGGCGGAGTTCCCGAGCGGGCTGGTGATCATGGTCACCTGCTGCACGGTTAATGGCTCGACCCCGGGCCTGAGCCTCTTCGGCCACAAAGCCAACCTGAACATTGACGCCACCGGCGGGAAGGTTGAACTGGTGCCCCAGCGGGAGTTCGGCGACGAGATTGACCCGGAGACCATCACCAACCTGCAGCCGGAGGAGATCCGGGCGCACGAGAAGAACTGGTTCGAGTGCATTCGCTCAGGCAAGCAGCCGAACGCGAATATTGATCTGGCCATCCGCGTGCAGACGGTCATCTCGCTGGCTGAAATGGCCGATCGTCTGAAGATCACCTGCGTGTTCGATGAGAAGACCCGCAAGGTTTCCACGGACGGCGGCACACCAGTCACGCCGATCACTTACGGCACGCTCCCTCAATCCTGAGCGAGCATCAGAGAATTGCGACGGGTTTCGCGGGCCAGCCTCGCGAAACCCGTTTGCTTTTGAGAGGCCCATCACATCCCCCACCATGCCCCCCGTAACCCTTGCCTGCCATGCCATGGCGACGCGGTTTGAGCTGGTGTTGCACGGCGACAACCCCGTGGCGTTGCGGGCGGCGGGCGAGGAGGCGCTGGGTGAAATTGAGCGGCTGGAGGCGCAGTTAAGCCTGTTTCGGCCCGGCAGCGAGATTGCCCACGTCAACGCCCGCGCCGCCCAGGGCCCGGTGCGGGTCACCCCGCCGGTATTCTCCCTGTTGCAGCACGCGCAACGGCTGCACCGGGAAAGCGGCGGAGCATTTGACATTACGATTGCCCCCCTGGTGCGCTGCTGGGGATTCATGGGCGGCAGCGGCCATCTGCCAGACCCGGACGAGTTGACGGAAGCGCGCGCCTGTGTCGGCATGTCGCTCGTTCACCTGGACCCGGCCGAATTCACCGTTCGCTTCGAGCGTCCGGGAGTGATGTTCGACCTGGGGGCGATTGGCAAAGGCTATGCGATCGAGCGCGCGACCGAAGTGCTGCGCGAGGCCGGAGTCACCAGCGCCCTGCTTCACGGCGGCACCAGCTCGGTGCAGGCACTGGGGCATCCGCCCGACGCGGAGAGTTGGAAGATCGGTATCGAGTATCCCCAAGCCGGCCTTGGATTTCAGCGCGAGACGCCCGCGAGCGAACTGCCGGCGGGCTCGCCGGGGCTGCTGGCCGCCGTTCTCCTTTGCGACGAGGCGATGTCCGTCTCCGCGGTTTGGGGCAAGGCATTCCAAGCGGAAGGGAAGACCTTTGGCCACGTCCTGGATCCGCGCACCGGCCAGCCTGTCACTGGATCGCTGCTCACCGCCCTGGTGCTCCCGTCGGCGACCGAGACGGATGCGCTGTCCACCGCCCTCCTGACCTTGGGCGCCAACGGACACGACCAGATCGCGCAGCTTCGACCCGGAATGAGAACCCTCCTGGCAACTGAATCCGGGGGCCAGTTCCACGTCGAGGCCAAGGGAATCAGGGTTTCACAACCGCCCGGCCATACCGGCGCCCAAGGGGTTGAGCGGTCATGATTTATAGTTTGGACAAGCGTACCTATTTGAAAAATCATCGCTCTGCGACTACTTTCAGGGTGAAATAAGATGCTAGCAGACCGGTATTACATGCGCCGCGAGCCGTTCAGGATTAACTGGTCGGCAACGCTGGTGCTTTTGGTTATCAACGTGGTGGTGTTCCTGCTCCAGCTCGTTGTCGGCCGCTTTTCCCACTTTCCCATAGATGACTACTTCGCCCTGAGCGTGGAGGGGCTGCGGCATGGGTTTGTGTGGCAATTGTTGACCTACCAGTTCATGCACGGCAACTGGATTCACCTGCTGCTCAACTGCTGGGCAATCTATGTCTTTGGCCAGGAAGTCGAGCTGACGCTGGGCCGGAAGAGCTTCCTGACGCTGTATTTTTCCAGCGGGATCGCAGGGGGGCTGCTCCAGACGCTTGCGGCTTTGCTATGGCCCAAGCTGTTCGGCGCAGCGGTGGTTGGCGCGTCTGCCGCCGCATTCGGGCTGGTGGCCGCTTTCGCCATGCTCTATCCCGAGCGGCCCCTCATGCTGCTGCTCTTTTTCATTATCCCGCTGAACATGCCGGCCAAGTTCCTGCTCCTCTTCAGCGCCGTGCTGGCCGGGTTCGGGCTTGTGGCCGGGTCCGACAATATCGCCCACGCCGCCCACCTGGGAGGCATGATCACGGGCATTATCTTTGTGCGGTATGCCATTCACTGGCATTGGCCCTCACTCAAACGATCCCCGGCACCGTCGGTGCGCCGGCTCGCCACCGTCCCTCCACGCAACTCCGCAGGCCGCGGGCCGAGGCCGGCCGTTGATGCGGATGATCTGCCGCCCGAAGAGTACCTGGCCAGGGAGGTTGATCCGATCCTCGACAAGATCTCGGCTCAGGGCATTCACAGCCTGACCCCGAGCGAACGCCGCATCCTGGAAACCGCCCGCGAGAAGATGGCACGGCGGTGACGGGGGGGCGGAGGTTCTGTAGTTGCAAGGGTTGCATGAGTTGCATGAGTTGCAAAGGTTACATGGTTGCAAGGGTTGCAAAGGTTACATGGTTACATGAGTTGCATCGGTTGCCGCTTCATTCTGTAACCCATGTAACCCATGTCACCATGTAACTCATGTAACTCATGCACCCCCCGCAACTCCTCCCAACCCTCAACTCCTCTCGACATTTCGGGCCGCGCTTTCTAGCTTGGGGCCATGATTCAACGTTACTCCCGACCGGCAATGCGGGACATCTGGAGCGAACAGCGGAAGCTCGAAATCTGGCTGCAAATCGAGCTGCTCGCCAGCGAGGCTCTTTGCTCTGCCGGGCTGGTGCCAAGGAAGGACTTCCGCCAGATGAAGGCCCGCGCCGCCTTCGAGGTGGAACGTTGCCGGGAAATCGAGCGCACGCTCAACCACGATGTCATTGCCTTCACCACCAATGTTGCCGAGAACATCGGCGCGCCGGCCAGCCGCTGGCTCCACTTCGGCCTGACCAGCAGCGACGTTGTGGATACCGCCTTCGCCGTGCAGATGGTGCAGTCAGCGGACATCCTGCTGGAAGACGTGCAAGCCCTGCGCAAGGTCATCGCCGCCAAGGCCAGGATCCATCAGTTTACGCCGATGATCGGACGCAGCCACGGCATCCATGCGGAGCCGACCACGTTCGGCCTGAAGCTGGCGCTGATGTATGACGAGTTCGGCCGCGCGCAGCAGCGGCTTGAGTCGGCGCGCCAGGCGGTTGCGGTAGGCAAGTTGTCCGGCGCGGTCGGCACCAGCGCCCATCTCTCGCCCGCGATCGAGACCTTCGTCTGCCGCAAGCTCGGCCTCCGCCCCGCCCCGATCGCCACCCAGGTCGTGCAGCGTGACCTGCACGCCGAGTTCATGAGCGCGCTGGCCCTGGTCGGCGCGAGCATCGAGCGCTGGGCCACCGAATTCCGGCACCTGCAGCGCACCGAAGTGCTCGAGGTCGAGGAGTTTTTTGCCAAGGGCCAGAAAGGGTCCAGCGCCATGCCGCACAAGCGCAACCCGATCACCAGCGAGCGGCTCAGCGGCCTGGCGCGCGTGCTGCGCGGCAACGCGATCGCCGCGCTGGAAAACGTGGCCCTCTGGCACGAGCGCGACATCAGCCACAGTTCCGTCGAGCGGATCATCTTCCCCGATTCCTGCACGTTGCTCGATTACATGCTCGTGACCCTGACGAAGCTCGTGGACGGCCTGATCGTCTATCCGGAGAACATGCGGCAGAACCTGAAACGTTCGCTCGGCATGTGGAACTCGCAGACCGTGCTGCTCGCGCTCATCCGGAAGGGACTCACGCGCGAGCAGGCCTACGACCTGGTGCAGCGCAACGCGATGCAGACCTGGGAGTTCAAGCACGCGGGCCGCGAGGACGCGGATTTCCTGGAGCAACTGCAGCGCGACCCCGAGGTGGCGCGGTATTTCAAGAAGGGCGAACTTGAGAAGCTCTGCTCGCTCGACTTTCATCTTAAGGAGGTAGGGAATCGCTTTAAGAAAGTGGGTCTGTGATGAAGCGCCCGATTCGAACTGCCATCGGGGCAAGCGCCGGGTTGCTCTTTTGCTCCCTGCTTTGTCTCACCCGCGGCACCCTCGCGGCGCAGGACTCCTGGCCCGCCGCCCTCAGCCGCATGCCGCTCGGCGGGCAGGTCGGGGATCTGACCCGCACCAACTGCGTGGATGTTCTCTGGCGCGCGTTTCAATCGAACGACGTCGTAAAGGCCCTGATCTTGATGCCAGGCGCCACCGACACCTGGTACATGTTCGAGCCCAAACATGCGTTCATGACGAACAGCAACCCTTCGTTGCTGGATGCTCTATCCGCGCTGACCAATCAGACCCTGCTTCGGGTCACGTTCCGGCCGCCTTTCCTGCTCTTGCACACGGAGGTTGATCTCCTGGAACCTGTGATTCGAGTCGAGGACCCGCGCACGGCGGCCAGGCTCAAGCAGGCCCGGTTCGTGCCTCATGCGGTGTATAACGATCGCGACTGGGACTTCCTCCAGCCGATCCTCAAGAAGGCCCTTAAGACCTCCATGCGCCCGTGGCGCTATTCAACCGATTCGTGGCACTTCTACCGGCACAGTTTTGCCGCCTGGAATCTGACCGGCTGGGAGGCGCTGGAGGTCACGGCCATGGCCGCCAAGACCACCTGCACCCTCTCGCGGAACAAGGCGGTGTTCGAGGTGGACCTGCGGCAGCCCGAGACACCGGCACGCTGAAGCCCGTCACACGTCGTGCGTCAGAATCGCCTCCAGCCGCCGGCAGATCTCGCGGCCGTAATCCGTCCAGATGCCCTGGCCCCAATACCGGTAACAGCTGGTTTGCGAGCAGAGCAGGTGGAATAGCGCGTTGCGAAACCGGGGGTCGCTTGCCGGGATGCCCGGCTTGAGCATTTTCTCGTAGAAGAGTGAACTGCCCCTCTCCATCGGCCCGAGCAGGGAATCGTAGCCCTTGACCCATGAGATGTTGCTTGTCCAGCTCCCGCCCTCCACATGGAAGCGGTGGTCCTCCTTTTTCAACTGCTCGATAACCTGCGCCAGCCGTTCCGCACCGTCGCCCGGTTTGAACCGGTCCCAGATGCGCTTCTGGCAGATGGGCTGTACTACCGGCAAGTCCTTCTCCTGGATGCCCAGCGCAAACAGATGTTCCAGGTATTCCGTCACGTTCACGGCCGGCGTAGTTGACCCCGAGCACTCGCGCATGGCCTCCATGTACTTGGGCGGGAACTCGTTCATCATCACGCCGCCGTTTTCACCGTCCGCAATCTGCGTCACAAGGGGCGGCACCTGTTTGCCGGCCAATTCCCAGCGCGAAAGCCCTTTGGCCTCGTAATAGGGCTGCATCTGCGCCACCAGCTTGGTGTCGCTGCCCTGCGTCTTGATGATGGCAATGATGCTGGCCTCGTCCCCGCGCGCGTTGCGACAGACGAGCCGGTGCGGCAGATGCTTGCGTTCGGGGCCGTGCCCGTTCTCCGGCCTCTCGACAGTATGCTCCTGGACAAGCACCCAAAGGTAGCCGCAGTCCTTCAGCGTCTTCACAAACTCGTAGGCGGTCTCGGGATGATTGGGCAGCGCCATTTCCGCCGGCGAAAAGCCCCGCACCCGGCTGAGCGCATCGAGTCCGAAAATCGCCGCGAAATGCTGTTGCCAGGCCATGACGTGCAGCCTGTAATCCTGCACCGGCGTGGACGGCGACACAGCGTGTCCCCAGGTGTTGCCCAGCCATTCCACCGCCGACCGATAACGCTGGTCGCAAGTGATCCGCTTCAGGTTGTCGAACACGTCGTTCAATCCCATCTGGCGAAGCCCGTGGAGCAGCGCCCCCGAGTAATCCAGCATCACGCGGGGCTGCTTGCCCTCATCCATTAACTGCGGGATGAATTCACCCATCCGTTTGTAGCACCAGTGGAAGACGGAGGCGTTGTGATTGTCGCCAATGCCCGGGTTATCCATCATGTGCTTGAGATTGCTGATGATCTCCGCCGTGCCAAGGTTTGATCCGCCGGCCGGAATCAGCGGCTGGTGCATGTGGAGCGCGCTGGCAAACCCGCTCTTCATGGCGCCCCAATCAATCCGGCTCTCCGGCAGAAACAACTGGCACCCGGCGCTGGCCCGGAGGGCCCGCTGGATCTGGCCTTCAGCACCGCAGATATTCGGCAAACTCCCAATGTATTCAGGTAAATCACTCATAGATTTTCGACAATCGTTCACCTAGGTTCCGTGAGAAACGGCCTTTAGTCAACAGGAGGCGATCCAAGGGCAACTGCCGGCAGCGGCGACGGGATGCCTCCACGCCGGCAAATCCCGCAACCTGTGTTCCTGTCTCTCCAAATGGCTGGCAAGCGAGGAAGCGATAAGAAATAATTCCAGCGTGCCCAAATGGTGCAAGACCATCATTGCGATCCTGCTGCTGCCGGTGTGTGCCGGCGCCGTTTCCGCGTTATGGATGGTCCTGCGTGCCAGCGGCGAGGCGGACACAACCTGGGTCCCGTTCGTGGCGGGCGCCGCTTGCTGGGTGGTGATCTACATCCTGCTGCCCAAGCCGATGTGGGTCTATGTGTTCGGGCATGAGCTGACCCATGCGCTCTGGACCTGGCTGATCGGAGGACGGGTCAAGAAGTTCAAGGCCTCGGCCAAGGGAGGGCACGTGGTTGTGACGAAAAGCAACTTCGCCGTCGCGCTGGCGCCCTATTTCTTCCCCCTCTACGCGGTCCTGATCGTGCTGGCGTTTGTCGCCGGCCATTGGATGTGGAACTGGGAACATTACCTTGTCTGGTTCCACCTGTCGCTGGGGGCGGCTTACGCCTTTCATGTCACCCTGAATTGGCACATCCTCCAGCATGACCAGACGGACATCAGCAGCCAGGGTTATCTCTTCTCGATCGTGGTCATCTTCCTCGGCAACATCGCCGTATTGCTGGTCGGCATTCCGATGCTGGCATCCAAAGTGGGGGTGCTGGCCGCACTGGGGATGTGGCTGAAGTGCACCGGTGAGACGCTGCACCAACTGGCCAGGCTTTTCTGACCCGGCAGGGCGGCCCCATGTGCGTGATCCGGCCTTCCGCCCGGCAAAAGCCGCGCCGAAGCAGATAACTATTGCCCACTACGACAGGATGCGACGTCCTTCGTCGAGGAAGATTCCCTTGAAGTTCATCTCCAGCGCCTGCGGGTTCGAGGCTTTGCTGAGAGCTTCCGCCTCGCTCACCTTGCCCTGCTTCACGAGGTTGAACAGCGCCTGGTTGAAATTGATCATGCCGTCGTCGTTGCCCGTCTCGATCGCTGCGGGTAGCTTGTCGAGCCGGTTTTCCTCGATGAGCTTCCTGACGGTCGGGGTGTTGATCATGATCTCCAGTGCCGGAGTCATGGCGCCTGCCAGCGTGGTGACCATCCGCTGGCACACCACCGCCTGCATGGTGCCGGCAAGCTGACGGCGGATCTGCTCGCGCTCATCGGCCTTGAAGAAGTCCAGAATGCGGCTGATGGACTGCGCGGCGTTGGTGGTGTGCAGGGTGGACAGCACCAGGTGACCGGTGTCGGCCGCGCTCATCGCCGAGGTGAAGCTGACCGAATCGCGCATTTCGCCGACCATGATGATATCCGGGTCCTGCCGCAAAACATGCTTGAGCGCATGATGAAACGACAGGGTGTCCAGGCCGACCTCGCGCTGCTCGATCACGCATTGATTGTCCTCGAACACGTATTCGATCGGGTCCTCCAGCGTGACGATATGCTTTTTGAAATTGGCGTTGATGTGCTCGATCATCGCCGCCAGCGTCGTGGATTTTCCGCAACCGGTTGAACCGGCCAGCAACACGATGCCGCGCGGCGACTCGGCAATCTTCTTCACTTGGTCCAGCAGCCCCAATTCCTGAAAGCTCGGCACGTTGGTTTTCACATAACGCATCGCCAGGCACCACTGGCCGCGCTGTTGAAAGAGGTTCGTCCTGAACCGGCCAATCCCCGGCACGAAATAGGAAAAATCCGCCTCACGCTCCTCCTCAATCCGTTGGCGCAAGTGTGCCGGGGTCACCTGCTGCACGACGTTGTTCATCCAGTCCTCGGTGGGAAACGGGCATTCGATGGCGATGAGCTGCCGATTAATCCGGAAAATCACCGGCGTCCCGATCTTAAC
>JAPLUA010000211.1 GCA_026397855.1 Verrucomicrobiota bacterium
AGGGTGACTTTGCCGGCCGAGGGAATCTCGATCGCGCCGAGCTTGGCAACCTTGAACTTGCCGTAGTCGCCCGTGGCGGCGGCCGAACCGCTCGCCTGGCTGTCCCCAACGGAGACTTGGAGAGAACCTGTGTCCAGGGCGGCGATTTCCGCGGTCACATTGAACTTGCCGGGTTTGGTGACCTGGAAAGTCCAGTCGGCCCAGTCGGCCGGGTTGGTCCAGGAAGCGAGGTTGTCGCGCTGGTGGTCACCGGCGTATTTGATTTCCTTGCCGTGCAGGCGGGCCTCGGCCGCGGGCAACACGACCGAGCCGTCGTAGTCCTGTGCCAGGCCGGCCTGTTCGACGTCCAGCGGGCCTTTCACCCGCAAGACGATCGTCGAGGAAACGGGGTCAGGCGCAGCGGCGGGAAGAGTGAGGGTCAGCCCTTGCGCGCTGCTCTCCAGCGGAAGGGCCTTCTTGGCCGGGTCACTGAGGACGTAGGCGCGCTGGGCGGCGCTCTTGAGGCCGGGAACAAGCAGTTTGCCGTCCGCTGGCCAGTTAAACACATGCAGGTAAAGGACCGCGCCATCCGGCGTGAGCTTCTTGGTGCAGCGGCCCCAGGACAAGCGTTTGAAGGGGCTGGCGGTCGTGCCGTAAATGGTGTCGCCGTTCTGCTTCATCCATTGGCCGACCTCCTTGAGGCGCTCGACCGACGGGGCGGGGATGAGCCCCTCTGAGGTGGGACCGACGTTCAGGAGGTAGTTCCCGCCTTTGCTGGCGATGTCCACCAGGTTGCGGATCAGGCCGGAGGCGTTCTTCCACTTGTCGTCGTAGCTCTTGTAGCCCCAGGTGTCGTTCATGGTCATGCAGGTCTCCCAATCGCGGCCCGGGTAGCCCGTTGCGGGGATGAACTGCTCGGGCGTTTCGGTGTCGCCCTTGTAGCCGCCGCCCAGCCGGTTGTTGTGGATGATGCCCGGCTTGAGCTTGAGCAGGGGCAGGAGCTTCTCGGCGCGTTCCTGGTTCATATCAATCGGCGTGTCCCACCAAAGGACGGCGGGGAACTCGCCATAGTGCGTCAGGATTTCCTTCACCTGCGGCACGGCGACCTTGTCAATGTAATCGTCCATGCTGTGTTCCTGGGCCGGATCCCATTTACCGCCCGCCGCCGACCCGCCATTGTTCCAGTCCTGGGCCTGGGAGTAATAAAAGCCGAGCTTCAGCCCGTGCTTCCGGCAGGCGGCGGCAAGTTCCTGCAACGGGTCGCGCTTGAACGGCGAGCCGCGGACAATGTTCCAATCCGACGCCTTGGAGTCGAACATGGCGAAGCCGTCGTGGTGCTTTGAGGTGATGACGATGTATTTCATGCCCGCATCCTTTGCGGTGCGCACCCACTCGTCGGCGTTGAACTTGATCGGGTTGAACTCCGTGGCGTAGCGGTGGTATTCGGCCATGGGGATTTTGCCCTGATGCATAATCCACTCGCCGATGCCGGGAACCTGTTTGCCATTGTAGGTGCCGGCGGGGACGGAATAGACGCCCCAATGGATGAACATGCCAAAGCGGGAGTCGCGCCACCAGGCCATCCGGGCGTCCCGCTGCGCGGGCGTCTCGTCGGCGTAGGGGTCGGGCTTGACGATTTCCGGCGAGCCCTGGATGTCGAGCGCGATCACCGAGGCGTTCTTGTCCGGGGCGGCAGCGGGGATGCTGATGGTGACCGAGTTGTTGGCAGCCGTGAACGGCAGGGCTTGGCGGCCATCGAGCAGGAACGCCCGCACCGGCTTGTTGGCCAAACCGGGCACCACAAGCCGCCCGTTCGCCGGCCAGTCATAGACGAAGAGGTAGAGCCGGGTTTGGCTGGCGCCGGATTTCTTGTGCGGATCCTGGAAGGGCCAGGCGGCATGCTGCTGGAAACCTTCGGCGGCGGCCGGGCCGGCGATCTTCTTCTGCGTGCAGCGGCCCCAGGCCAGCTTTTCAAACGGGCTCGCCTGCGTGCCGTAGATGGCCTCGTGGTTGACCTTCATCCAACTGCCGATGTCGTGCAGCCGCTCGATGGAGGCGTCGGGGAACACGCCTTCGGAGGTGGGGCCGATGTTGAGCAGGTAGTTGCCGCCCTTGCTGGCGCAGTCCACCAGGTTGCGGATCAGTGTGGTCGAGGACTTCCAGTTCTGGTCGTTCTTGTTGTAGCCCCAGTGGTTGTTCATGGTCATGCAGGATTCCCAATCCACGCCGGGGCCGAAGCCCGTGGGCGGAATCTCCTGCTCGGGCGTGCCGTAGTCGCCCGCGCGCTCGGCCCCCTTGTCCATGCCCGACATGCCGGCCCGGCCCTTGCCCACGCGGTTGTTGATAATGATGTCCGGCTGCAGGCTGCGCACGTATTTGTAAAGGTCCATCCCGCGCTCGTGGGTCCAGGGCTTCTCCCACTCCCCGTCGAACCACAGGATGCCGATCGGCCCGTAGCGCGTGATCAGTTCCTTGAGCTGGGCCTTCATGTAGGCCGTGTAACGGTCCATGTCGGGCGTGCCGGTGGCCTTGTCATTCCACGCACGGCGGGTGCCCCAATCGGGATGATGCCAGTCCATGATCGAATGGTAGAAGCAGAGCCGGATGCCGGCGGCGCGGCAGGCGTCGGCCATCTCCTGGAGCGGGTCGCGCTTGAACGGGGTGGACTTGATGCACCAGTCGGTCTGGCCCGAGGGGTAGATGCCGAAGCCGTCATGGTGCTTGGAGGTGATGACGATGTATTTCATCCCGGCCTCCTTGGCCAGCCGGACCCACTCCTTCGCGTCGAACTTCACCGGGTTGAACTGGCTGGCGAACTTCTCATATTGGGAGACGGGCATCTTGGTTTCCTCCATGAACCACTCGCCGTAGTTGATCTTGCCGTTCCACGCGCCCGCGGGCACGGAATAGACACCCCAATGAATGAACAGGCCGAACCGGGCATCCCGGAACCAGGCCATGCGC
>JAPLUA010000658.1:0-6649 GCA_026397855.1 Verrucomicrobiota bacterium
ATCGGCTACGTCATCGGCAGCGGCATCTTCGTGCCCGGCAGCGAGGAGGAAACCTGGATCCCCCGCTACCAGGAGCAGCACGGCGGCCTTTGCATGGGCCTGCTCCGCACCGGCGGCGGCCAGACCTTCTGGACCAGTTCCGCCCGCATCAACCCGCTCTACGGTGCCCGTTACACCCTCGACACCCTGCGCCGCGACGATCCCGAGCGCGCGCTGGTCAGCTTCTACGGAATGCTGGCCCAGGGCTTCACCCCCAACACCTTCGTTTCGGGCGAAGGCTGCTCCCTGTCCCCAGCCGACCCGGACGGCCGCTTCCTCTATTGCCCTCCCAACAGCGCCGCCAACGCTTTCTTCCTCGCCACCCTCCGCCATCTGCTCGTCCAGGACTGGGACCTCGACGGGGACGGCCAACCCGAGACCCTCCGGCTCCTGTTCGCCACCCCCAAACGGTGGCTTGAAGACGGCAAAACCATCGCCGTCGAACGCGCCCCCACCGCCTTTGGCCCCGTCTCCGTGCGCGTGCAATCCAAACTCGCCCAGGGCGAAATCATCGCCAACCTGGATCTCCCCACCCGGAACACCCCCAAACAAACCCTGCTCCGCCTCCGCGTGCCGGATGGATGGCGGCTGACTTCCGCCAAGGCGGCTGACAAGATCCTCCCCGTGGACGAACGAGGGACAGTGGATATCTCCGCGCTGAAAGGTAGGACGATCCTGCGCCTGGCGGCCAAGCCCGATTCCAGGCCATAAGCAGCCCGTTCGGAGAGCAGGGCCGAAAAGACCGTGATGCCTCCCGGCGGTGTAATCGCCTGCCGGGTCCGGTTTGGATGGGCGGCAAATTATGACCTGCCCGGTTTCTATCACCACAGCGCCTGCGGCTTCTCCTTCGCCGACGGCCATTCTGAGATTCGCCGCTGGCGTGACATCCGGACCATGCCCCCGTTGCAGGAGAACAGCGGAGTGACTGACTGCTTCGATTCGCCCGGCACCCCAGACGTTGCCTGGCTGCAAGAAAAAGCCACGCGGCCCAAGAATTGAGCCGCGTGGCTGATGTTGTCTGAATGTGTTTATCGGCCCCGGCCGCCACGGTCTCGGCGCGGCCCGCGGTCGCCCCGGCGCTCTCCACCCTGACCTCCCCGCTGTTCGCCCTGGTCGCCACGAGGCTCGCCGCCCTCGCGCTGCTCACCCTGGTAACTACCCTCGGCCGGCTGCCCGGCTTCGCCGGCAGGGGCGCCTTCGGCGGGTGCCCCGCCCATCGCCTGGTCGCGCTCGGCCATGGCGGCCCGGCGGGAGAGGCGAACCCTTCCCTTCTCGTCAACGCCCAGGCACTTGACCCAGATCTCATCCCCCATCTTGACGATGTCTTCCGTCGCCTTAACACGGAAGTTGGCCAGCTCACTGATATGCACGAGCCCGTCCTTGCCCGGCAGGAATTCGACGAACGCGCCGAATTCCTTGATCGTCACCACCTTGCCGCGGTAGATCTTGTTGATCTCGGCCTCGGCGGTCATGCCCGCGATGGCATCAACGGCAATCTTCATTCCCTCGGCGGAAACCGAGTAGATGTTGACCGTGCCGTCGTCGTCAATGTTGATTTCGCAGCCGGATTCCTCGACGAGCTTCTTGATGTTCTTGCCGCCAGGACCGATGAGCAGGCCGATCTTCTCGGGGTTGATCTTCACCGTCGTGATGCGCGGGGCATACTTGCTGATCTCCGTGCGCGGGACGGCCAGCGTCTTGGCCATCTCCGCCAGCACATGCAACCGGGCGACGCGCGCCTTCTCACGCGCAGCTTGAGGTCGAGCTGGAAGCCAGTGATGCCTTTCTCGGTGCCGGCGATCTTGCAGTCCATGTCGCAGAACGCGTCTTCCCAGCCGATGATGTCGGTCAGGAGCTTGTATTCCGTAATCTTGTCCTGGGCATCATGCTCGGTGCACAGGCCGATGCTGACGCCGCCCACCGGGCGGGTCATTGGCACGCCGGCGTCCATGAGCGCAAGGCAGCCGCCGCATACCGAAGCCATCGAGGAGGAGCCGTTGGACTCCATGATCTCGCTGGTAACGCGAATGGAGTAGGGATACGTATCGAGCGGCACCATCGGCTCGAGCGAGCGCTCGGCCAATGCGCCGTGGCCAATCTCGCGCCGGCCCGGGCCGCTGATGCGGCCGGTTTCGCCGACGGAGAAGTTCGGGAAGTTGTAGTGGAGAATGAATTTCTTCTCGGTGGCGCCGCCGGTGTAGGAGTCGAACTCCTGGGCGTCTTCGCCAGTGCCCAGCGTAACAAGCGTGATGGCCTGCGTCTCGCCACGCTGAAACATCGCCGAGCCATGCGCGCGCGGCAGGAGACCCACTTCGCTGACAATGGGACGGACCGTCTCGAAATCGCGGCCATCCAGGCGTTTGCCCTGATTCATGATGAGGCCGCGAACCGATTCCTTCTGGATGTAGTAGAACGCGTCCTTGAGCACGAACTCGGTGACCTTCTCCGCTCCGAACTTCTCCACGAGTTTCTTGCCGACCTCCACGGTGATGGCCGCCACAGCCCCTTCACGGTCAAGTTTGCCGGGGGTGAGCAGGGCCGCAACAATGCGGTCGCCCGCCAGCGCCTTGGCTTCCTTGAGAATCTCTTCCGGGACCACGTTCAGCGTGATCTGGCGCTTGGCCTTGCCAACGCGCGCGGCCAGATCCTTCTGCGCCGCAATCACCGGCTGAATCGCATCCTGACCGAACTTGAGTGCTGCGTTGAAATCCGCGTCGCTGATCTCCTTGGCTGAACCCTCATACATCACCATGTCGGTCTCGTTTCCGACATAGACCAGGTCCAGGTCGCTGTCGGCCATCTCGACGTGAGTCGGGTTGGCAACAAACTGGCCCTTGATACGCCCGACGCGAACCGCCCCGATCGGGCCGGCCCAGGGAATGTCGCTGACCATCAAGGCGGCGGATGCGCCAACCAGGGCCAGCATGTCGGGGTCGTTCTCGCCATCGGCGCTCAGCACGATGCTTTGGACCTGGACTTCGTTGTACCAGCCCTTGGGAAAGAGCGGTCGGATCGGCCTGTCAACAAGCCGGCAGGTGAGGATTTCCTTCTCGGTCGGGCGGCCTTCGCGTTTGAAGTAGCCGCCGGGGAACTTCCCGGCCGCGGCCGCCTTTTCACGGTAGTCCACGGTCAACGGAAAGAATTCCTGGCCGGGCTTGGCCTTGGTGGCAGCAACGGCGGCGACAACGACAATGGTTTCGCCCAGTTGGACAGTTACGGCGCCGTCGGCCTGCTTGGCGAGTTTGCCCGTTTCAATGATGATCTGCTTGTCCCCTAGCGGGGCAATGACTTTTTCTGGCATAATATAAATACCCCCGCCGCCGCCGAGAAACTTCATTGAACTCCGAAGGGCGTTCGGAGCTCAATGAAATTACCCAGGGCGGCAGAGCTTTCTCTTACGCGATGGTTAAGCGGTAATCGGCCCGATCGCGTTTTTCGGCCCGACTAAATAAAAGGGTCCAAGGCCACGCTGGTTACCGCCCAACGGGGCGGAACAGGAGGCCTTGAGCCGGCTACTTCCGCAGCTTGAGCTTCTTGGTAATTGTCTGGTAGCGGGTGACGTCGGTGGTGTGGAGATAATCCAGCAGACGGCGACGCTGCCCGACCATAATCAACAGCCCACGCCGGGAACTATGGTCTTTCTTGAATTTCTGCAGGTGCTCGGTCAAGTGGTTAATCCGGT
Organism: Verrucomicrobiota bacterium; assembly: GCA_026397855.1. GTDB lineage: Bacteria > Verrucomicrobiota > Verrucomicrobiia > Limisphaerales > UBA8199 > JAPLUA01. The sequence goes on from JAPLUA010000658.1 coordinate 3,722, forward strand.
GAGTCAGCAACGCAACTTGCACGTCCGCTGAACCGTGAACCGGTATCTCGCTCGTGGAGCTTGAAATCAATGATCGTTTTCGCTTTCGCTTCCATACTTTCTACGCAGTCCAAATCACTCTTTCTTAATACAGGCACTAAATGTAGTTTCTGCGGCCGGCAGTGTAAAGCTCTTTTCCGAACCAAATGCGGCCTCGACTTGCGAGGCCCCTCCGGCTAAGAAAAGGCCGCCCTGAAAACCGATGAAATCCGAACCACCCATGCGCCCCCCCATTGCCCGCCTGCTGTCTTTATCCATCGCCTGCCTCGGTCTGAACCTGCCGGCTGCCCCGTTTGACGCCGCGCCGTTTGGCCTGCCGCTGCCTGAGGGCAACGGCGTGATGTGGGAAGACCCGCGCGAGATTCACACCGTGGTCCTGCGATTCGCCGGTGCCGCCCCCGCGCCGGAAAGCCTGCGCCTGGAATACTGGGGCAGCCGATGGCCGCAACAACATCTGCCCAAGGACCGCGAACCCGGCGGCGGCAGCGTCGGCTGGATGGAACTGGGCAACTGGCACACCTACAAATGGCGCGTGGCCGACGCAGAAGCCAGAGCCGATGGCAAGACCGTCACGTTCACCTTCCGCCCGGTGAGTGCCCGGGAGTTCCCAGATCTCAAAGACTATCCCGCCCCATTCCGCTACACTCTCAAGCTTCGCGTGGCTTCCGAAGCCCCGTTGCCGGGTATCGAACGCATCGAGGCCTTCACCGATTCCACGCTCAATTCTCGCGTCGTCAGGCTGGCCTGGAAATCCGCGCCGGCCAAAGATCTCAAGGCTGAGGTCTTCAACGGCAGCCTTGCGGCGATGGAAAAGGAGTCGGGGCGCTGCTTCCGCCTGAAGCTGCAGGCGACCGCAAATCCGGACCCCAATACGCTCGACCGGACGCTGGTGACGGTGCGGGATGGCCAACGCGTCTTCACCTTTGCCGTGGACGACCTCAAGCAGGGGGCGCTCTTCCTGCCGCACGCGGGCGTGGCGGCGTTGCCGGAAGGCGATGCGCGCGATTATGCGGCCGTGGCCGCCGCACAAAAGGCCGCCGGCCGCAGAACGCTTTACGACCGTGTCGCAGAGATGCCCGAGCAGACCTGGCGTGCCGCATGGGAAGGCATGCCTCCCAAGAAGTCTCATATATACCTGCCGTTGGGGCTCGACAGCGGGCGCCAGCGGTTCCGGCTCGACGAGGATGGCACGGTGCGATTCCGATCCAACGACAATTACCTGAAATTGCGGCCGGGCAGGGAGACGGCCCGCCTGAACCTGGAGCCCGGCCCGGTGAGATTCCGCTTCCAGCCGCCGCTCGTGGCCGCAGCGCGCACCATCCAGGAGGCCTGCCTGCCGATCGGCCTTACGCTCTGGGAGACCAATGGCGTGCGCATCTCCCAGACCGCCTTCGCGACTGAGCTCAGCGGAACCCGGGCCGATGGCCCGGTGCCTGCGGCCGATGCCCTCGCGGTGTTCATGGCCAGGTTCGTGTTTACCAACACCACCGCCTCACCCCGTAGCGTGTCGCTGCCGCTCGATTACAAAAGTGGTGACGCCCTGAACCCGCTACGGCTGGACGATAAAGGCCTGCTCTGGCTCGGCGACAACGCGCGCGGGCAGGTGCTGACCGACAAACCGCCGACGGTTGAAGCAGAGACCCTCAATTGGAACTGGACGCTTGCGCCCGGTGAGAGCAAGAGCGTCGTCGTCAAGATCCCCTACCTCGTGTTGACGGAAAAGTCCGAGCAGGCCGCCCTCGCAGCGCTGGACTTTGAAAAGGAGCAGCGGGAGATTGCCGGCTACTGGCGCCGGCGGTTGGATGAAAGCGCGCGGCTGATCACGCCGGAGCCGATGCTCAACGAGTTCTACCGCGCCGATGCCGGCCACCTGCTCATCAACTGCGAGGGCGATCCCGACAGCGCCGCCCGGCGCTTCGCCCGTGTGGGCTCCTTCAGCTACGGCGCCTACGGCAACGAATCGTGCATGATGGTCGTGGACCTCGATCGCAGGGGTTATCACAAGGAGGCGCAAGAATGTCTGGACGCCTGGCTGCACTACCAGGGCACGGCCGCGCTGCCGGGTGATTTCTCCACCAGCGAGGGAGTCCTTTACGGGGCCGGTGGCCTTGAGGCAGGCGGCTACAACCAGCACCACGGCTGGATTCTCTGGATGATGGGCGAGCATTACCGGTTCACGCGCGATGCCTCCTGGCTGCGCGGGGCCTCCCCGGGCATCATCGCCGGTGCCGATTGGGTCATCAACGAAACCCGCCGCACCGCCGGACGCCATGAGTTGGAGCGCGGCCTCCTTCCTGCCGGCAGCCTGGAGGATATCGGCGACTGGTGGACCTGGCTCTCGACAAGCTGCTACACTTGGCGGGGCCTCGATTCCGCCGCCTGGGCACTCGAACAGATCAGCCATCCCGAGGCCAAACGCCTTCGCCAGGCAGCCGATGCCTACCACGCCAGCCTGATCGCCAACTTCAGCAAAGCATCCGATCGCTCGCCCGTGGTGCGATTGCGCGATGGGACGGCGGTGCCCCATATTCCCTCCATGGTCCACCGGCGGGGACGCTACTTCGGCTGGATCTGCGAGACGCTCGAGGGCTCGCTTCATCTGCTGATCACCGGCGCGCTCGACCCGCGCTCGCCCCAGGCCGACTGGATCATCAAGGACTACGAGGACAACCGTTACATCTCCAACCAATACGGCTACCTGCTCGACGACTTCGACAAATACTGGTTCAGCCGCGGCGGCATCTCGATGCAGGCCTGCCTCCTGCTCGACGTCGAGCCTTACCTCTACCGCGATGACGTGAAGCACGCCCTGCGGGCTCTCTTCAACGCCGAAGCCGCCCAGTATTTCCCGGACGAGCGCATGAACACAGAGCACGCGCTCCCCGCCCT
>JAPLUA010000658.1:6745-11965 GCA_026397855.1 Verrucomicrobiota bacterium
CCTATTTCGCCCCCGCCAGCGTGCTCTACACGGGTGGCCAGGATCAGATTACCGCCACCCTCCAAGCCCCGCGGCGCAATCCGCCCAAGGAAATCCGCCTCCGCTTCCGCGCCCCCAGCGAGCGACCTCCCCTCTCGGTAACCGTCAACGGCAAGCCCTGGAAAAAGTTTAATGGCGAGTGGGTGCGGTTGCCGGGCGACATCGGCTCAGCCACCGTCGTGGCGCGCTACGCGAACCGGTAGGGGTGCTCACAGCCCCGGACACAAATCCCGGAGTGGCGGCATTCCGCCGGCTTAGCCCGCTTGGAGTTCGAACCGTATAAACCGGCAGAATGCCGGCGCTCCGGTCAATCCACGCTCCATGCCCGCCCCCCATGCCCGACGCTCCACGCTCCACGCTCCACGCTCCAACGCCCCCCGCCCGTCCCCCGAGAATATCCGTGCTATCCCCACCCTCTCTGGCTAAAACTAACACATGAATCGCTTCTTGCTCTGGCTAACTCTAATCCCGGCTGCAACCGCAATGGCAGACCACAACGCGCTGCTCCCGCGCCCCCAACAGGTGCAATACGGGAACGGCACCCTCCCCCTCAAAGGATTGTCCATTCGCTTCGCATCCGCGCCGGGCACCGAGGACCGGTTTGCCGCGGAGCAATTGGCGTCACGGCTCTCGGCAATCAGCCAGGCCAAGGTTGAAATCAAGAAGGGCAAATCCCCGACCGGATCCATCCTGTTAACCCGGACCGGCGAAGCCGGGGCGCTTCCGGCGGACATGGAGAGCGCCGGCCCGGACTCGCGCGAGTCCTACACGCTCCGGGTAACGCCGAAGGGGGCCGAGATCCGGGGACGCAGTTCAGCCGGCATCTTCTATGGCGTGCAGACCTTGCTGCAAATGGTGGAGGGCACCGGAACTCAGGCCGCCCTGCCGGTGGCGGAGATCAAAGACTGGCCGACGCTGGCCTACCGCGGGGTCATGATAGACTTCAGCGAGGGAGAACTGATCCGGGTATCGGAAGCCGAGCGTCAAATAGACCTGATGGCCCGCTTTAAGATCAACCAATACTACTTCTATTCCGAGGCCAGCATCGAGTTTGAGGGCTACGACGTCGTGAACCCCAACGGGCGCTACACGCGCGAGGAGGTCCGGCACGTCATCGAATACGCCCGCCAGCGCCATATTGATGTCGTTCCCTGCATGGAACTTTACGGCCACATGCACAACCTGTTCCGCTTCGAGAAATACGCCGATCTCGGGCTGCCTCGATACGGCGGGGAGTTCGATCCCCGCAACCCACGCATGTATGAGGTGCTGGACAACTGGATCGAGCAGACGGCGAAGCTCTTCCCCAGCCCATGGTATCACGTTGGATTCGACGAGCCCTGGTCGCTGGGAAAGATCGGTGTCGTCCCAGGCAAAGACCCGTTCAAGACATTCATGGAGGTCCTGGGGCATATCTCTGAGAAGGCCAAGAGCCACGGCAAACGCATCGGTTTCTTTGCCGACATAGACCAGGGTGCCAGCACCATCTCGAAGCACCCCGAACTGCTCAAGGACGTCCCCGCCGGGGCCATCGCCTATCCCTGGATTTACGAGGTCCGGACCAACTACGCCCGGTTCGTCGAACCGCTTTCCTCGCGGGGCATCCCGACGGTAGTTACCCCGGGGATCTGGGGCTGGAATGAACTCTTTCCTGATTATCACCGCTCGTTCTTCAACATCAACGAGCTGACAGCGACCGGTAGAAAGCATGGCACGCTGGGCATACTCAACACCACCTGGACGGACAGCCGGCAAACGATCTACCGGCTGGCATACCCGGGAATCGTCTTCGGCGCAGCAGCGTCGTGGCAAGCGGTGCCGGTGGACACCAATTCCTTCTTCCGCGATTACTGCGCGGTGTCGTATTCCGCCGGGGCGGCCGCGGGGATCGCGCAGGCCCTGGAGGAGCTATCCACGACGGAGGAGATCTTCGAGAGGGTGACCGGAAGCTCGACCCAGTCGGCGTTCTGGGCCGACCCGCTTGTGCCGGGCTATCTCAAGAAACTGCAAGCTGGCGAATCGGAATTGCGCCGGGCGCGGCTGCTCGCCGAAAGCGCGCAAGAAAGGTTACAGCGCGCCATGCGCATTGATCCCGATCCCTCCCTCAAGAGCCTGCTGCTGGCGGCGCGCCTGTTTGGCTACCTGGGAATGAAAAGTCTCTACGCCGTCGAGTGGGCCGATTACTTCCGGCAGTTGCAGGCGAACCCCAAGAAGGAGCTGGTCACCCTCTACATGGGCACCCAGATGAATTCCACAACCTACGGGATGCTGGCCGACCTGCGGGAAATGATCAGCGAATTGCGGGAGGACTACCGCCAGGCATGGCTCGACGAGGCGACCCCGTTCCGACTGCAAAGCGCGCTCTACCGCTGGGATGCCGAATGGGACTATTGGACCGACGTCCAGAAACTGCTGGTCCAGCAGGTCTTCCAGGGCTGGAAAGAGGGAGAACCGTTCCCGCCGCTGGAGTCCATCCGACCCAAGCTGAAGTGACGTGGGCGCACCGCGGTGCCCCGGGACAACGCGCGCACAAAACCGTCCCTTTTAGCCTTTCCTTTCGCAGGCCCGGCCCTAACCTTCCGCGCATTCGGATATGGCCTTGAAATTGTTCAATACATTGTCCCGCTCGGTGGAGGAGTTCGTGCCGCTCGACCCCGCCGGGAAGCGGGTCGGCATGTACTGCTGCGGCCCGACCGTTTACGACCTGGCGCACATCGGGAACTGGCGTACCTTCGTCTTCGGCGACTTGGTCCGGCGCTACCTGGAGTTCAAAGGCTACAGCGTGCAGCACGTGATGAACATCACGGACCTGGACGACAAGATCATCCGGCGGATCCGCGAGACCTCCACGCCCCTGCGCGAGTTCACCGCCCGGTTCGAAGGGGCGTTCTTTGACGACCTCAAGACCCTCAATTGCCGGATGCCCCACCAGACGCCGCGGGCGACGGAACATATCCCGGACATCGTGTCCCTGATCGGGAAGCTGATGGCGCGAGGACTGGCCTACCAGACCCCCGACGGCTCGGTCTATTTCAGCATCGAGAAATACCGCGCGGGGGGCGGCTGCTACGGGCAGTTGGTGAAGCTGAACTTCGATGAGATGCGCATCGGCGAGCGGGTGCGCAACGATGAATACGCGAAGGAGGCGGTCGCCGACTTCGCGCTTTGGAAGGCGCGCGTGCCGGAAGATGGCGATGTATCCTGGCCCAGCCCGTGGGGGGATGGCCGCCCGGGATGGCATATCGAATGCAGCGCCATGAGCATGAAGCTGCTTGGGCCCAGCTTCGACCTGCACCTGGGGGGGGAAGACCTCATGTTCCCGCATCACGAGGACGAGATCGCCCAGAGCGAGGGCGCCGGGGTCCAGCACCACGGACAGCCTTTCGTCAAACACTGGCTGCACGGCGCGCACCTGCTCGTCGAGGGCAAGAAGATGGCCAAGTCGCTCGGCAATTTCTTCACCCTGCGCGATTTGCTGGCCAAGGGATTTACGGGGCGGGACGTCCGCTGCCTGCTGCTCTCAGCCCATTACCGCGAGACGTTCAATTTCACGCTGGAAGGATTGCAGGCCGCCCGGGCGTCGTTGACACGGATTGATGACTGCTTGAGGAAACTGCGCGAGATTGCCGGGCCCGCACGGCTCGCGGAAAACCCGCCGCTGGTGGACCAGTTCTCAGCCGCGCTGGATGACGACCTGAACGTCTCCGCGGCCTGGGCCGCAATCTTTGACGCCGCACGCGAAACAAACCGCAAGCTGGCGGAGGGCGCGATGGACGCCGAAGCGGCGGCGATAGCGCTGGCCACGTGGGAAAAGCTCGATTCGGTGCTCGGGGTCGGAGCTCCGCCCGAGGTCGAGATCCCGGCCGAAATATCCGCCCTGCTCGAAGCGCGCCAGGCTGCGCGCAAAGCCAGGGATTTCAAACGCGCCGATGCCGTCCGCGATGAATTGAAAGCCAAAGGATGGGTGATCGAGGACACCCCGAAGGGCGCCAGGGTGAAGCGGCTGTGAAATGAAAGGCATCTTCATCACATTCGAAGGCACGGAAGGGAGCGGAAAGTCCACGCAGGTCTCCCTGCTTGCCCAGGCTCTGCGCGCCATCGGCCGGACAGTCAGAACACTGCGCGAACCGGGAGGCACCCCGATCGGCGAGGAAATCCGACACACGCTCAAACACAGCGCGGTGAACCATGCGATGACCCCCGAGACCGAATTGCTGCTGATGAATGCCAGCCGCGCGCAACTGGTGCGGGAGATCATCCGGCCCTCCCTGGCAGCGGGAGAGATTATCCTGTGCGACCGCTTTTATGACTCCACAACCGCTTACCAGGGATACGGCCGGATGCTGGACCTAAAGATGGTAGGGGACATCATCGCCGTCGCCGTGGGGGAAACACTCCCGGATCTAACGGTGCTCTTGCTGGTGCCCCAAACCCTGAGCGAGGAACGGCGTCTCGCCCGCCAGCCCAGCCTGCCCCTGGCGATCAAGCGCGACCGCTTTGAAGAGGCGGACCGGACCTTCTTCGATCGGGTGGCGACTGGTTACCAGGCCATCGCCGCGAACGAACCCCGACGTGAGTTGCGCCCGGCACCGCCAGGCTGATCGGCTTTTCCTTGCTCATTTCCCCATTCCAACTATGTTGAGTTAGCAACCGAATACAAAGGCATGATTGAGGATACCATAGGCAAAATCGAGGCCAGGATTGAAGGCGCTGATACGATCAAAGAAGAGCGCCGGCAGGAGTTGCTCCAGTTGCTGGGCACCCTCAAGTCGGAGGTGGCCGATCTGTCCCGGACGCACGGCGACCAAGCTCAGAGCATTGCCGGATTCACGCAGGTTTCAACCCACGAAGCCACCCGCGCCGAGCAGAATCCCGAACTACTAAAGCTCTCACTGGACGCGCTGGGCTCGTCGGTGCACGGGTTCGAGGAATCCCATCCCCGCCTCGTTCAGATCGTTAACACCATCAGCAACGCCCTGGCCAACCTGGGGATTTGAGGGCTCGCGCGCGAACGAATTGGGCGTTCGTGGAGCGTCAGAGCGTCGGAGCGTGTTTGAGGCTTGCGCGCTCGAACGCTCAGCGCTACGCACCCCGTCCCACCCTGTTGCTCCGGTCGCCCGAGTTTTCTTGCCATATCCGGCGCGTACCTGTTGCATTGCCTCATGATTAATGCAATGCGCC
>JAPLUA010000620.1 GCA_026397855.1 Verrucomicrobiota bacterium
GCCTAGCCCGGTGGCATTGGAAGCGTGGCACTGGCGTGATTCAACGGTAGTGCACCCGTATTGCCCCGGTAGCACTACGGTAGTGCTACTGGGGCACTACCGTTGGAACACGCTTGGAGCGCCGGGGAGGCACGGCACCGGGGCCGCCAGGAAGGGCCTTGGGGCCGTTTGTTACATTCTCACGGTGGGCCCGCAGCCCGAGAATGTTACAAACGGCTCCAATGGGCTGCACGCGGATAGGGTGCCAGGGCGCTTGCCGGATGGCTCGGGTCTGACATGGAAACGGACGGGTTTTACCTCGGCAGGCAGGGTCCTGGTCATCCCCCGGCTTGAGTTGTGACAAAAACCAGCGGCATTGGACTCCAGGCCTGCGTTACCCCGTCCGCGGCGGCAAATGAAACGGTTGGCATGTCCGTTCCAATTGCCTATCATTGGACCGAATCAGGAATGGACCATGGCTCACGAAGTCTTCCAACTTGCCACAGTTGCCCGGGTTTTAGCCGATCATGTGGAACTGGCTGAGGCGCTCGGGTTCCCTGAGGTCTCGGCGCTGGGCGACACGGAGCGGCGGTGGCGCCCGGCACTGCAGGCCAAGGCCAAGGCGATCCTGGAAGACACCGGGCTGAGTTTAGCCCTGTCGCTGCATCGCAGGCGGATCTCCGTGAAGCCGGAGATACACGAGGTGGAGATTACCCTGGAGCCGCCCAAGCGGTCGCCCGCATGGCAGGAGCCGGTCCTGCTGCGCCTGGCAGTCGTGCGCTGGGTCGAGGAGGGAGACTTGCACCAGGCCTTCATCCCGGCGCTCGGGATCGTGGTTTTTGCCCCCCGGGAGGCCCTGCTGGAGGAACGCATCCGGGCGCATGTCCGGCTGGTTTTGATGGGGCGCCGGAAGAAAGTGGGCCTGTGCGAACTCGCCCGGCTGGCACGCACCCGGTCCCTCAAGGTTGGAACCCTCGAACTGACCGCCAGAATCCCGACCCCCAGGGAGATCGCCCTCAGGGAGGGTAACGAGCAGGGGGAATCTTCCATCCTGGAGACCCTGGCGGAGGAACTGCCACCCCACACCGTGCGGACGCAGCCGGGCAAGGCGGCCGGGCCGAAGGCACCGTCAGGGAAGGCCAAGGACGCCGCAGCGGTGCCGCCGCAAGCTTTTGAGATGGAGGCGGAACTGGAGAAGCTGGCCGAAGCGCTGGCCGGTTCCCGCCGTCGCAGCGTGCTGCTGGTGGGGCCTGCCGGTGCCGGAAAAACGGCCCTCGTGCGCGAGCTGGCGCGCCGGCGCGGCGATTTTGGATTTGGCCACACCCCGTTCTGGTCCACCAGCGGCGCGCGGCTCGTGACGGGGCCGATCGGTTTCGGGATGTGGCAGGAGCGCTGCCGGAAGCTCTGCCGCGAAGCGGCCAGAGCCCACGCGATCCTGCACCTGGGCAATCTCGGGGAGCTGCTGGAGGTGGGCAAGGCGCAGCGCGGCCAGCAAAGCGTGGGCGGCTTCCTGCGGCCTTCAATCGCGAGGGGAGAAGTCCTGGCGATTGCGGAATGCACGCCGGAGCAACTCGGTGCTATCGAGCGCCACGACCCCCATCTCCCCGGCGCCTTCGTGCAGATCCAGGTTCCGGAGCGCACCGCGGAACAGACGCAGGCCATCCTGCGCAGGGTGTTTGAAACCGCGCCCGGCCGGATTGCGGAAGACAAGGCCGCCGCCTCCGGGGCAGCGCTTGACCAACTGCAAAGGCTGCATTCGCGATACGCTCTTTATTCCGCAAATCCCGGGCGGCCGATCCGATTCTTGAAAAACCTGCTGTCCGGCGGCTCCCACGACAAGGCGCTGGCCGAGGCGGAAGTGACAACGGCCTTTTCACGCGAGACCGGCCTCCCGCAGGTGCTGCTCGACGACCGCATCCCGCTGGACCTGGAGGAAACCCGCTGCTGGTTCAGCAAGCGTCTCATCGGCCAGCCCGAAGCCGTCGCGCGGGTGGTGGACCTGCTTGCGGCCATCAAGGCCCGCCTGACCCGGCCAAGGAAACCCCTGGCATCCTTTCTCTTTATTGGCCCCACGGGGACGGGCAAAACCGAGCTGGCCAAGGCCCTGGCGGAGTTTCTCTTCGGGGACGCCGCCCGGCTGGCGCGCTTCGACCTGAACCAGTATAACGATCCGGCCGCGCTGCATCGGCTGATTGGCGGCCCCCTGGCTGGAAGCGCTGAGGGCCTGCTCACGGCGCGGGTTCGCGAGCAGCCGTTCAGCGTGCTGCTGCTGGACGAGTTCGAGAAAGCAGCCCCGGACTTCTTCGATCTGCTTCTCCAGATCCTGGGCGACGGCCGGCTCACCGACGCTTCCGGGCGCGTGGCCAATTTCTGCAACTGCGTGATCGTCATGACCTCCAACCTCGGGGCCCAGGGCTTTCAGCGCGGACCGTCGGGCTTCCGGGCGGACGGGACGACCATTCCCGACGCGCAGGAGCATTTTACCGCCGCGGTGCGAAAGTTCCTCCGGCCGGAAATCTTCAATCGCCTGGACGCGGTGGTGCCGTTTCGCCCGCTGCCGCGCGAGGTGGTCCTGGGGATTGCCCGGCGACAGCTCGACCTGCTGGGGCAGCGCGACGGATTTCGCCTGCGCCCGGTCCAGTTGCAGATTCTGCCGGAGGTTGCGGAGCATCTCGCCCGGAATGGCTACGACGTGCGGTATGGGGCGCGCCCGTTGAAACGGGCGATTGAGCGCGAGCTGCTCGCCCCGCTGGCAGAGGCCCTGACCGGGCATTCCGAGGGACGTCCGATTATAGCCCGCGTCAGCGTGGGCCAGAAGAAGATCCTGGTTGATGTTAAACCGGCGCAGGCGGCCGATGCGCAATCGGCGGCGGCAGACTCTGCCCGGGCGGCAACAGGGAAACTCGCCGAGGCCATTACGGCCCAGCGACGGCTCATCACCCGGCTCAAGGGCTGCTCTGCAACCAGTGAGCTGGAGAACCAGTTGGCGATGGGCGAGTCGCTGGCACGCCGGATGGGAAAGACCGGATGGAAAAACCCGGAACAACAGGCCCGCCTGGACCGGCTCCCGAGGCTGCGCGAATGCCTGGGGGCCATTGCGGCCTTGCAGGAGCGCGCGCGACAGCTCGAAACGGAAGCGCTTTCGGCCTTTTACCAACCCGGCCCTCCGGAATCCCCCTTCCCCACCCCGGAGATCGGCAGATTGGAAGCCGAGCGGCAGCGGCTGCTGCGTGAAGTTTTCCGCCTGGGCATGGAGGAGCCAAACGACATCATTTTGGCGGTTTACAGCGAACACCGGTCCACCCTGCTGGAATTAGCCTCAGCCTACTGCGGGCTGGCCCGGGAAACCGGCCAGGTCGTCGCCCTCGATTACTTCCTGCCTCCCCCGGGCGGCCGATCCAAAGACAGCAAGGCGATTCGCCAAAAGCCCGAGAAACCGAGCCAGCCCCTTGATTCGACACCGGAGAAAATGATCGGCCTGGTGATGCACCTGCGCGGGGATCTCTTCCTGCCCCGCTTCCGGATGGAGGCCGGCTACCATGTGGTCCAGGATAAGGAGGCCGAGCGGGTGTGCATGGTTGAAACGGCGCTTCCACCCTTCGCGGAATACCAGCCGCCGGACGGCATCGAGAGGCAGGGAGCCCTCAAATCCAAGGGCGCACCCCTGCGCCGCCGGTTCAACCGGGAAATGAACTCCGTGGAGGACTCGGCCCTGGGCAGGCGTCCCTGGCGGGGGATCTCTTTCGAGCGCTGCCTGGCGGAGCTGGTCGAGGAGCACCTCAACAAAACGATACAGGCGGTAACCGGCTGATGATCTTCTCAATCCCCATTCTCGTGGAGGAGTGCCCGGCAGGGCCGAACCAGGTCCACCCCTTCATCGTGCGTCCGCTCTTCCACCCGGAACCGGTCCAAAGGGCGGAGAAACTGGGACGGGCATTGAGCAGGCTCACCACCGAGCTGCACAAGTTGCTCCATGATTCAGGCCGGGAGCCCCGCCACGAGCAGCTCGCCGATTGGACCTTCCACCCGCCCTTCGAGGAAACAACCCTCCAATTGCGACTGGAACTGCCTTCCAGTTCCAGCCTCAGGCGGTTTTTCCTCGTCGGGTACACGGCCCTGAACCGCAAACTGTTCTTCACCCCCAGGCTGCCGGACCTGCATTTTGAGGTTCTTCCCGGCCAAGCGCTTGCCGACCGGGCCACGGCGGTTTTCACCCGCCATTTCCGTGAGTTGGAAAAGGAAAACGGCGACTCCAACCTGGGCGAGGTTGCCCTTGAAGGCAAAGCGCGGCTGACCACCATCGAAATCTCCATCACCCCCCCGGCGCTGGCGAAGAAGCCACAGCCGGCCCGGCGCGCCTGGCTGTTCGGGGACGATGAAAAGAAGGACGGAGAACAGGAGCTTCGAAAGACCGGCCGCTCATTGCAGTCGCTGTATCCCGATGAGCTGGAGCGCGCCATCGAACGGGAATGCGAGGTTGAGGAGCTGGCGCGATTGCTGGCATCAGCGGACCGACGGCCGATCCTGCTGGTCGGGCCGCGTAAAGTCGGCAAGACCACCATCCTGCACGAACTGGCCTGGCAGATGTGCTCCCGGAAAAAGGAGCGCTTCGGCGGCTCCCGCGAAATCTGGCTGCTCTCCCCCATGCGCCTCATCAGCGGCATGAGTTGCCTGGGCGAGTGGGAAAGCCGCGTGCTCGCTATCCTGGACTATTCGCGGGAGAAGGACCGGGTGCTCTACTTTGACGATCTGCCCGGCTTGTTCACCGCGGGCATGAGCAGCGCCTCTGACCTGAACGTGGCCCAGGTGCTGCGGCCGGCATTGGAAAAGCGCAACGTGCGGCTCATCGCCGAGATCACCCCCGAGGCCTGGCGCGTCTTGCGCGAGCGGGACCGCGCCTTCGCCGACCTTTTCCAGGTCATCCCTGTCAACGAATCTCCCGAATCGCAGACCCTCCGCGTCCTCGCCAGCATCGCCCGCCACCTGGAAGACCAATACCAGTGCGAGTTCGGGATCGAGACGGTGCCCACGGTCTATGATCTGCACCGGCGGTTTGCCGGGGACGCCGCCTTCCCGGGCAAGGCGGCCGGATTCCTGCGCCGACTTGCCGTGCGGTATGGCCGGTCCCATATCGGAAGACGCCAGGCCATTGCCGAATTCTGCGAGCAAAGCGGGCTGCAAGCGGCCTTCCTGGACGATTACGATCGCCTGGAGCGTTCATCCATTCTCGCGGTTCTCGGCTACGAACTCGCCGGCCAGCCGCAGGTGCTTGAGGCCTTTGCGGATATCCTCCTCACACTCAAGGCCCGGCTCAATGATCCCCGGCGCCCGCTGGGAACGTTGCTGCTGCTTGGGCCGACAGGGGTCGGCAAGACCGAATCGGCCAAGACCCTGGCCAGGTATCTCTTTGGCAGCGCGGAACGGCTGCTGCGCTTCGACATGAACGAATACGTTGATGGCGCCTCCGCCGGCCGCCTGGCGGGCACCCTGGATGAGCCTGAAGGCCTGCTCACCGGCGCCGTGCGGCGCCAGCCTTTCAGCGTCCTCCTGTTCGATGAAATCGAAAAGGCCGCGCCCGAAGTTTTTGATGTGTTGCTGGCCCTGCTCGACGAGGGGCGCCTGGCCGACGCCCTGGGCCGGGTGACCGACTTCACCAATACCGTCATCCTGCTCACTTCCAATCTCGGGGTGCGGGAGTCTCACTCACGGCTCGGCTTCGGCGCAGGCGATTCACCCGAGGCCAACGATGCCTCCTTCGTCGGGGCGGCCGAGAAGTTCTTCCGCCCCGAATTCTTCAACCGGCTCGACCGGGTTATCCCGTTCCGCTCGCTGGCCCCGGCCCAGCTCGAGGACATTGCCAGGAAACTCATCGCCGGTGTCTTCTCCCGGGATGGGCTGCGGCGGCGCGAATGCCAACTGCGAATCTCTCGTGGCGCAATGGCCAGGCTGGTGGAGCTGGGCCAGGACCCCCGGCTTGGGGCCCGGGCGCTCAAACGGGTGATCGAACAGGAGGTTGCCCAGCCGATCGCACAACGCCTTGCGGCGCTCCCCCCGGGCACTCCAACCATCGCCAGCTTCAGCAGGGACGGCAACCGGCTGACCCTCACCATCGAGGAACTGCGGCCTGTCGTGCGCTCGGTTTTCTGGCCGGAAGCGGCCCAGCAGGCCCAGGCCGCCCGCACATCCAGGCTGATCGAAAGCGCCAATGCCGCCCTGGACCGGATCGAGGCGGAGGTGGAAACCCACGCCCCTGCCGGCAAAGTCGAGCTGGCAAACCTGCCGCCGGAGTCCGCCCGCTACTTCGCCTGCCGCGAGCAGTTGAAGAAGGTGGACCGGCTCGTCCACGCGGTTCAGCGGTTTCAATCGCGCCCCCGCAAGAGCGCGGCGGCCGCCCGCGTGTCGAATCCGAAACCGGTCAAACAGGCGGTGCGACAGTGGAAATCGGTCAACTCCACGGTGGGACGTCTGCGGGATCGGGTGGAACTGCAGGTGGAGCTCGCGGAGTGGGAAGCGGGTGAATCGGTTGAGGTGTCCGATTCGCCCCTGCTCGCGCTGTGCCGGGAACTGGCGCTGCTCCAGGCAATGGTCCAACAACCCTGGGATGACCAGCCGCAAGTGCTCATTATTCAGCCGGTGGACGAGCAGGACATGAATTTCGTCTGTCGGCTCGCCCAGTTGTATTCTGATTTCTTCAATCATGTCTGGGGCAGCTCGGCCGTCTTCCTCTTTGAGCAGAGCGGCAGCGAGGAGCGACTGCTGAAACGGATTTTCGGCGAAGCCACCCCCGGCCCCATACAAGCCCTGTTCCTGAATGGTTTCAACCTCCGGCACCTGGCGCCCCCGGGCGCGAACACGCTGCTGGCGCGCCGGGTTGACGGCAGCATGGGAGTTCTGACGACCCACCTGGACGCGGTTGCTTCGCAGGCTGAGGCGCAAACTGCGGCACAAAACCATCTCCTCGCAAATGCCCATGAGCCCGACACCGGAACGGAAGTCGCGGGCCCGGTGCTGCACATCATCAACGAAAACAAGACCATCACCGACTTCCGGACCGGCCTGGCAATCCCCGCCAGTCCGTCGCCGGAGGAGTTTCGATCCCTCGTCTTGTCGGCCCTGCCGCTGCCTCCCGAGGTCTCATTTTCCTGACCTATGGCTACCCTCCATTTCCCTGTCCTGGTCTGGCCCGATGCTGCGGGCGGACACACCGCCGCCCTGGTGGGGGATGCTGACGGCGCCGCCGCGCACGCCGGCACGGCCAGGGAAGCCGTGCAGCAAATCAAGGAGCTGCTGGAATGGCGGATGGAAAACCAGCCCTGGAACGTGGACCCCGACTTTGCGGAGCCTGAGCTGATCGAGGTCAAGGCGGAGGCGCTGCCCCAGTACAGGGA
Organism: Verrucomicrobiota bacterium; assembly: GCA_026397855.1. Classification (GTDB taxonomy): domain Bacteria; phylum Verrucomicrobiota; class Verrucomicrobiia; order Limisphaerales; family UBA8199; genus JAPLUA01. Next base: position 7,368 of record JAPLUA010000620.1, read on the forward strand.
AGGCAACCGGGTTATCCCCTGCCCCGAAACCCTTTGGTTGAAGGTGCCCTGCGCGATCGGCCTGCAGGAAAACGGGCTGCGTGTCTGCGCCGTTCCCCACCTGGGGCTTCGCTTTAATTACCAGGATGCGACGGGCCTTAAGGGTTTGGCCGCCCATTACATCAAGGAGTCCTTGCAGGGCCTTTCCCCCCTCCAACTGCCCGGACGATTGCCTCCGCGCGGCTGCCGGCTGGAGGAAATTACCCTGCGCGATTCCAGCCAACGGGTTCGGCGGGTGCCTCCCGCCGACCAGCCGAAACTCAAAACGCTCTTCACGGTCGCCGATCCGCTGCTCCACGACCTGGGAAGACAACGCGTGGTATCGGCAGCGTATGGCCGCGAGGTCCAGTCCGTCATCCTTGCGCGGAAGCTCGGCCAGGAAAAGGCAAACGTGCTGCTGGTGGGGGGATCCGGTGTGGGCAAATCCACCCTGCTGCTCGATGCCGCAAAAAGGTTGGCGCGAGAATCCTCCCCCGCATCTCCGTCATCCGACGAAGAGCAGGAAGGCGATGACCTTCCCTCTTACCGGTTTTGGCGCGGCAATGGCGGGCGCATGATCGCCGGCATGCGTTACCTGGGGGAATGGGAGGAACGGTGTGAGGCTTTCGTTCGCCAGTTGAACGCCATCGGAGGCGTCTTCTGCGCCGAGAACCTGCTCGAACTGCTCCAGGTGGGCGGTCAGGGCCCCGGCGACAGCGTGGGGGCATTCCTGTTGCCCTACCTGCAACGGGGCGAACTCCGAATGGTGGCGGAGGCAACCCCTGCCGAAGTCGAGGCCTGTCGCCGGCTGCTTCCCGGGCTGCTCGATGTGTTTCAAGTGGTGCCGGTCCCGGAGTTTGAGGATGCCGGGGCAACTGACCTCCTCAGCCGGGTGGCCAACGCCTGCGCCGGTGCCTCTCAGCTTGAACTTGATCCGGGCGTCGTGCCCCTGGTGCAAAGGCTCTTCAAGCGCTTTTTGCCCTACGCCAGCTTCCCGGGCCCGGCCGCCGGTTTTGTCCGCACGCTTTGCGACCAGCCGGACCGCGGAGGACTGCGCCGAAAGAAATCGGTCACCGCATCGGATGCGGTGGCTCAATTCATCAGGCAAACGGGCCTGCCTGAGATCTTCTTGCGCGATGACATGCCGCTGCTGCTCGATGAGGCGCGACAGGGCTTCGAGGGGCAGATCATCGGACAACCGGAGGCCACGCTCGCCGCCGCCCGGCTCGTGACTACGATCAAGGCCGGCTTGACCGATCCCGGCCGCCCTTTCGGGGTCCTGCTATTCTGCGGGCCGACCGGTGTCGGCAAGACCGCTCTCGCCAAAGCCGTGGCCGCATTCTGCTTCGGGGCGGGTGAACAAAAGGATCCCCTGGTCCATTTGGATATGAGCGAATACAGCGGCTGGGGAGCCGCGCGCCGACTCCTCCACTCGCCCAATGGAGCGGCTGCGCCCTGGATCGAAAGGGTCCGGCGCAAACCTTTCTGCGTCCTGCTGTTCGATGAAATCGAAAAGGCGGCCCCCGAAGTCTTCGACGTTCTCCTCGGCTTATTGGACGAGGGACGCCTGACCGACCGTTTCGGCCGCGTGACCAGTTTCCGGAGCGCCATCATCATCCTGACCTCCAATCTCGGTTCGAGCGCCTCCGGGACCGCCGGGTTCCTTCCCGACCAGGGGCCATCCTACGAGTCCGAGGTGGGAAAGTTCTTCCGGCCGGAGTTCTTCAACCGCCTGGATGGAGTCATCACCTTCAAGCCGTTGTCTCCGGTGGAAGCCGGTATGATTGCGCGAAAAGAACTCGGCGAAATCGCCACCCGCGAGGGGTTTGCTTCAGCCGGCATTAGCCTGCAGTGGTCGGAACGCCTGGTCAAAGCCCTCGCGGTTGAGGGTTACGACCATCGCCTCGGGGCCCGACCTCTCCAGCGGGTTCTGGAACGTAGGGTCGTGACACCGCTCGCCCGGTGGAAAGTGGCGCACCCCGGCCTCCGCAATGTGGAACTGCTCATTGACCTTGATGCGGATGCCCGTGTGCAGGTCCAGGTGGCAACCTCGCCCAAGGCATCCTGAGGAGTCACCGGCATGTTCTACACCAAAGCTGCGGAGGCTTCTTCTCCCTCTCCCCTCCAAAAAGGGGAGAGGGCCGGGGAGAGGGGTCCGTTTGCTCGCAAGCCCATGCCACCACACTCAAAACGTGCCTCCTCTCCCCGGCCCTCTCCTCCATCAGATGGAGGAGAGGGGGAAAGACGGTGGAAATACCAAGGCTGGATCAATCAGCTCTACACCCCGGCGCGATACGAATATCGCGGCAAGCTCGCCACAGCCCGCTTCGAGCGCTTGTGCCTTGCTGAATACGCCGAGGTGTTCAAAACGGTTTGCGTGGATGCCGCCTACTACACTTTCCCGAGCGAGAAGCACCTCGCCGGTTTGATGTCACAAGTGCCTCCTGATTTCCAGTTCGGGTTCAAGGTCACCGACGAAATCACGGTCAGGCAGTTCCCCAATCTCCCACGCTTCGGCGCGCGCGCCGGCAAACCCAATGAGAACTTCCTGAACGCGGATCTGTTCAGCCGGGCATTCCTCAAACCCTGCGAATCTATCCGCGCCAATGTCGGTGTTCTCATGTTCGAGTTCTCCCGGTTCCATCCGGGCGACTACGATCACGGGCGCGATTTTGTGGCGGACCTCGACCGGTTCTTCGCCAATCTGCCGGGCGGCTGGCCCTGCGCCGTGGAAATGCGGAACAGGAGCTGGCTCGCGCCTGAATACTTCGCCTGCCTCAGACGCCATGGCATCACGCACGTTTTCAACTCATGGGAAGCCATGCCGCCGGTAAGCGAGCAAATGGGCCTGCCCGACAGCCAGACCAATCCGGACCTGGTCGCCGCCCGCTTTCTGCTCAAACCGGGCCGCAGATACGAGGAGGCTGTCAAAACCTTCCAGCCTTACGACAGGACCAGGGAGGTGAACGACGAGGCGCGCAAGGCAGGAACGGCGCTCGTCAACGAAGGAAAGGCGGCAGGCCCGAAAAGGAAGACGCTGATCTTCGTGAATAACCGATTGGAGGGCAACGCGCTCGAGACAATCAGTGCCATGCTCGATCAGCTTGATGGTTGATTTCCGGCCTCAAACCCCCACCCTCTCCCCCCATGCGCGCATTACCAGCATTTGTTCTTTTAGTCGTTCTTCGCCTGGCGGCCTGCACAGTTGAGGCGCAGGAGCTTTACCAGTCGGAGAAAGGCCGCTCGCCACGCTGGGCAGGCTTCGAAAATCCGACGGCGGCCAAAGGCGCAGCGGGCCAAAGCAACCAGTCGGCCAAAGGCCATGCCTTCGATTCGCTCAAGGCCGGGGAATCGGTGGTTTTGATGAACTATACCGGCAGGGGGATCATCCGCCGTATCTGGCTTACCATCAGCGACCGCAGCCCGGAAATGCTCCGATCGCTGACCTTGAAAATGTTCTGGGAT
>JAPLUA010000618.1 GCA_026397855.1 Verrucomicrobiota bacterium
ACCGGCCTTCCCTTGACCACGATGGACTGCGGCGAGATGGACAGGGCGCCGTTCCGCAGGGACACGTCAAAAGTTCCGCTCCCGTTGAGGTAGCGTCCGCGAACCATCTTCCAGCCGAGATCCCCCAGCGGCAGGCTCATCTCCCCTTTCACCCGGCCGTCGTCGAAGCTGACATAGAGCTTGCCCTTCAAGGAGTGCTTGTCGGGGCTGCTCGCGATCAGCGCATTGATCTCGTCGGCTGTCAGCGCCAGAGGCGGCATCGGGCGGTCCGCCTTGACGCCTTCCTGGAAGGTCGCAATGCGTTTCTTGAGCGCGTCGAAGTCCGCGGGGGACATCCGCACCGCCGGCAGCGCCATCGCCTGGGTTTCGGTGTAGTTATTGATCACTCCGGTCAGCGCCTTCTTCGCATAGTGGACCGCCACCAATCCGGCGATCGCCAGGAGCAGCAGCAAAACCAGGCTGATCACACAGCCGTAAAAGAAACAGCCCCGGCGGGGTTTGACGGTATCGTCAGTCATACAGGATCAGTTGCGCCCCTTGTAGAGCCGAAACCTGGGCCGCAGGGGCGGCGGCACGGGAATCCTGGGCGGCGCGGCGGGCTTCGCCTGGACCGCTGCCGGCGGCGACGGCTTCGCGGGCGATGGCTGGACCCGCCCCGAAAGCCAGTCTTCGGTCTTGGTCGCCGTATCGCCGATCTTCGCGTTGGGAAAGTTCATTTCCCCGATCTCGAAATTGCCCGGTGAGCCGAGGGAATCCATGGAAGGGCCGGCGGCTCCTGCCGCGCCCGGGCGGGCGCCCGTCAATTCCAGCACCTGGTATCCGTTCACGACCCATTCCGCCCGTCCCGTCTCGATATCCACCACCAGCCCGTGGACGGGAACGGCCGGACCTATGATCGGGCTGCGGCGCACGATGTCCACCGCCTTGATCACGTTCGCCCGCTCGCTGGAAAAGGTGCCGAAGAACTCGTTCACGTTCGGGGGCAGCATCTGCCGCTCGATACCGAGGGCGCGCAGGCGGTCTATCAATACCATCGTCGTCGTCCTGCCCACCAGGCAATCGGTATGGCCGATGATCGCGATTTCTTTCCCGCCCTTGATCGCGCAGGCCAGCGCGAGCGACCGCAGGGTGCTGCTCAGGGGCCCGGTGATGATGTTCCCCGCGTTGCGGAGCCAGATGAACTGATCCTTGGGAATCCCGAGCACCTCGGGCAGGAGCGGGTTTAACCGCACGTCAATGCAGCTCAGCGCCACGATCGGCAATTCGCCCGCAAACTCCGCCGGGCGCAACCCCGCCTGCTGGTCGCCCGCCAGCGCGCGGTGATTGGCGTCAATGATGGCCTCGAACAAGCGCATGGCGGCAGCCGGTTACCCGGTCGCTTTTGGCCGGCCCACGAAGAAGTAGATCACCGAGCCGAGGAACGGTAGAAAGATGACCAGGAGCACCCAGACGATCTTCTCCGCGTCACTGAGGCCCTTGTTCGTGACAGCGTGGACGAGCATCCAGAGCCAGAACGCGAAAGCGGCCAGGCTAATCGCCCCCATCACCAGGAATGCCAGCAGTCCGATCAGGCCTCCTCCGACTGAGCCAAACATGCAATTCATAACGGTCCTCCTGTTACGGTTTTTCCTGAACTTGTGCCTTCTTCAGCCCGGGCACCTGTTCGAGCAGCTTCTCGAACTTGATGCCGGTGAGGCTCTCGATGATCGGCGGAAGCTGCGCCATGATCTGGGTCATGTCCCCAGTCAGCTTGCTCGCGCCGCCCCCGGGGCCGCTCCCCGAATTGATGATCACCATCTTCTCCATCTTGGACAGCGGCTCGCTGATCCTGGCGGCAACCTCCGGCAGAATGCGGATGATCATCTCGACCACTGCCGCCTCGTTGTATTCCTTGAACGACTCGGCCTTCACGCGCATTGCCTCGGCAGTCGCTTTGCCCTGGGCCTCAATGATGGCGGCCTCTGCCAACCCGCGCGCCTTGTTCGCATCGCCCTCGGCGATGCCCGTGGCCCTGGCCACATCGGCGTTCGCAAAGCCGGTCGCCTTCGTCGCGGACGCCGACCCGGCGGCCTCCGTCTCGAGCTGGAACTTGCGGGCGTTGGCCAGCGTCTCGACTTTGTAACGCTCGGCGTCGGCCGGCTTCTGCACGTTGGCTTCCAGCTCCCTTTGTTTGCGCATGATCTCCTGCTGCTGCAGCTCGATCTGCTTCTGCTTCTCGATGATCTGCACCTGCACCTCCTCGGCTTTCACGAGCTGGCCGGTCTTGTATTTCTGCAGGTCATAGGCGAGGTCGGCCTCGGCTTTCTTCTGGTTTACCGCGGCCTGGTACTGCGCGACGTTCGACTGGTAGTCGCGCTGCGCCTCGGCAATCTTGGAGTCGGCGGCAAACTTGGCCTCCTGCCCGGCCTGCTGGGCCTGGGAGGACTTGATCATCGCATCCCGGTCCGCCTCAGCCTGGGCGATCTGCGCGTCGCGTTTCACTTGCGCAATCCGCGGCTTGCCCAGCGCGTCGAGGTATCCCTGGCTGTCCTTGATGTCGCGGATGGTGAAGCTGACAATGCCCAGGCCCATGTTCGCCATGTCGCCTGCCGCCACCTCCTGGACCTTCTGTGCGAACGCGTCCCGGTTCTGGTAAATATCCTCCACGGTCATCGTGCCCAGGATCGCGCGCAAATGGCCCTCCAGCGTCTGCATCGCGATGTTCTTGATAGCGTCGGTGTCCTTGCTCAGGAATTGCTCCGCCGCCGTGGCAATCGAGACGTCGTCGCCCTTGACCTTGATTTGCGCGACGCCGTCCACCCGCACCGGCACGCCCTTGCTGGTATAGACATCCTGCTCCTGCTGCACGTCAATCGTCAGCAGCTCGAGCGAGAGGAGATCCACCTTTTCATAGACCGGCCAGACGAAGACACCGCCGCCCTTCACAATGCGAAACCCGATATCGCGCGTCGCGCCATCGGGATCCACGATGCGATGCTTGCGCCCCGAAATCACCAGGACCTGGTTGGGGCCGACCTTCGTGTAGCGGCTGGCCCAGATGCCGACGAACATGAAGAAGACAAACAGAAACGCGGCCACGCCCCCGACGACCAGGGTCGTGGGCCCGATTTCCGCCAGGATAGGTAGTGGATTCATTGCAGGGTTCTTTCGTTGTCAGGTTGTGGTGTTGATGGGGGTTCCGTTGACGATCTCTACGAAGTAATCAGAGCCGATGATCCGGGTGATCCGCACCGGCCTGCCGGCAGGCACCGGGGTGCCGTTCTCCGTCCGGGCGGGGGCGGTGTAGCGGGTGCCGCCCTGGACATACGCGATCTCCCCGACGCCATTGGCGGGGATCGGCGTGACAATGGAGGCTGACTGCCCCAGGAGGGATGCCACCCGGGATTCGCTCGAGCTCTGCGTCTTCTTGAACATCGCGTTGAACATCACGAAGGCCAGCAGCGCCATGAGCGCTCCTGCCACCGCCGAGATGGGGGCGCTGATCCACATGTTGCTGGTGCCTGGGATGTGGGTGAGGATGAGTCCGCAGGCGCCGAAGGCGGTGACAAAGCAGGCCAGCACGGTGGGGCTGAAGAAGGAGATGCCGGGAACGCCGCTGTGATCATAACCCGCCTCCGCGTGTCCCCCGGTCCCCACGTCACCTCCGCCATCATGGCCCCCAAAAAAGTGGCCGAGGGTGGCGGTGATGATGGTGAACAACAGACCAAGCGCCAGGCAAGCGGTGTAGATCATCATAAATCCTCGCTCAATTCATTGGCATCATTAAAGGCCCAAGGGCCCCGGCACGCAAGAAGGAATCCTGGTGCGGGCATGGCCCGGCCATTTCCTGGCACTCAACGACGCCGTGCTCTGGGTTACGGTTCATCTGATCACAACAACAAACACGGATTTCGCTTCGCTGACACTTACAATCCGCCGGCGCGTTTGTAAGCAAGCGTCCGCCACGATGCACTATAGCACATTATCCCCGACGGAACACCGTCCCCAGTGCTTTAGGCGCCCGCGACCGGCCCACGAATCCCGCCAGCACCAGGATGGTCACCAGGTAGGGGAGGATCTGGATGAACTGGACCGGGATGGGGTCCTTTCCCCAGATGACCACGCCTTGGAGCCGCATCTGCACCGCCTCAGCGAAACCGAACAGCAGGCAGGCGATGGCGGTCGGCACCGGTTTCCACTTCCCGAAGATCAAGGCCGCCAGCGCCATGAAACCGCGGCCGGCCGTCATGTTGCGGGCGAACGAGGACGAAAGATACACCGAGAGCGAGGCGCCGCCCATCCCCGCCAGGGCGCCGCTCACGAGCACCGCCGCCCATCGCACCCGGTTGACCCGGATGCCGGCCGCATCCAGCGCCTCGGGATGCTCCCCGGCGAAGCTCAGCCAGAGCCCCTGGCGCGTGTGCTTGAGCCATAGCCAGCAGAACACGACCATCACCCAGCTCAGATAGAGCGGCGCCGATTGGAAGCGCTCGTCGAGCGGGATGGCGGGCGTCTGCCCGGTCACGTCATACTTGATCTTGCACAGGAAGGGTGTCAGGCCCAGCGCCAGCATGTTGATGGCGGTGCCCGCCACGATCTGGTTGGCGCGCAGCCGGATCACGCAGATTCCATAAACTGCCGCCAGCAGGATCCCCGCGCCGATCCCCCAGGCCGACCCGAGCCAGGGCGAATGCGTGGTCAACGTTCCCACTGCCGCGCCAAAAGCCCCCACCAGCATCATGCCTTCGAGCGCGATATTGATCACCCCCGCCCGCTCGCTGAACATCCCCCCCAGCGCCGCAAAGATCAGCGGCGTAGAAACCCGCAGCGTAGATTCCAGAAGCTGCCGTGTCATTTCCACCTCATTTCACGCCCCCCGGCTCCCCCCGCTCCACGCTCCGACGCTCCAACACTCCAACGCTCCCCCCGCCCCATCCAGCACCACACCCCATCCGCCGACACGCACAGAATGATCAGCGCCTGAAAGACCAGGGATACCTCGCGCGTCACGTGTTCCGTTTCCAGGTCCAGCTCGGCGGTTCCCTTGTGCAGTGCGCCAAAGAGCAGCGCCGCCGCCACCACGCCCGCCGGCTGGTTGCGGCCCAGCAGCGCCACCGCGATCCCCATGAAGCCGTATTCGGGCGAGAACCCCAGGATGAAGCGGCCCGAATTCCCGAGCACCTCCCCTATCCCAACCAAACCGGCCAGGCCCCCGGCCAGCGCCATCGCGATAATCCTGATCCGGCCAGGATCAATCCCCGCCGCGCGCGCCGCCGCTTCGCTTTGGCCGACGGCCCTGATCTCGAAGCCCAGTGCGGTCCGCCCCATGAGAATCCAGACCAGCAGCGCCGCCAGGAGCGCCAGCGGCAAGGCCGCGCTCACCGGCGCGCCTCCAAACAGCCCGAAGTGCGCCAGGCCATAACCGGCGCCAATGGGCCGGGTCTCGGGATTCTGCGAGTCGGGGTTCTTGATCATGTAAAGCGCCACGTAGCTGGCCAAACCGGCGGCGACGAAGTTCAGCATGATGGTATTGATCACCTCGTGGCTGCCCCGACGGGCGCGAAGCCAGCCGGGGATCGCCCCCCAGGCTGTCCCGGCTGCCAGCGCGACCGCTCCCGCCAGCACCGGCGCCAGCGGCGACCCCAGCCCCGGCCACACCGCTCCCACCGCCGCAGCCGCCAGCGCCCCGAGGGTCAGTTGCCCCTCCGCGCCGATGTTGAACAGCCCCGCCTGAAACGCGACCGCCACCGAGAGCCCGGTGAAGATCAGCGGCGTGGCATAGAACAGCGTCATCCCGACATCGTAGCCCGACCCGAACGCCCCCTTCACCAGGATCCTGAAAACGTGCCATGGGTTTTCACCCGCGCCCCAAGTAACCGCCAGCCCGGCAATAAGTCCCACAGCAACGGCTAGAACAGGCTGGATGATACGCTTCATGATTCCCTTCGGATTTCGGCCTTCGGCTTTCGGATTTCCCCCTCAGGCGCCGCCCATCTTCAACCCCAGCTCGCGCTCCGTCACCCGGCCCCGCTCGAACTCAGCCACCACCCGCCCCTCGTACATGACCAGGATCCGATCCGACAGCGTGAGCACTTCATCCAGCTCCGAGGACACCAGCAGCACTCCTGCCCCGCCGTCCCGCGCGGCCACGATACGCTGGTGGATAAACTCAATCGCCCCCACGTCCACCCCGCGCGTCGGCTGCGCGGCGATCAGCAGGCTCGGTTGCCGCTGGAATTCGCGCGCCACAATCAGCTTCTGCTGGTTGCCGCCGGAGAGTTTGCCGGCCGGCAGGTCCAGGTCCGGCGGCCGGACGTCATACTCTTTCACCGCCACGCTCGCGGCCTCGCTCAGCCGCTGCGAATCAATGAAGCCGGCGACGCTGAAAGCGCGGCTTCGCTGCAGGCCCAGCAGGAAATTCTCCCGCACCGGCCGCTCCGGCAGAAGGCCCTCCAGCAACCGGTCCTCCGGGATCACCGCCACCCCCAGCTCCCGGATCTTGCGGGGAGCCCAGCTTGTAACCTCCCGCCCCAGCACCCGGACGACGCCCGCGGTCCGGCATCTCGATTCGCGCGGATGCAGGATCGCCTGCACCAGCTCGGACTGGCCGTTCCCCTCGACCCCGGCAATCCCCACAATCTCGCGGCGCCGCACGGCGAAGCTGACCTCGGCGAGCCGATGGCGGCTGCCCGCCCCGCCTTTCAGGCTCAGCTTCGCCACCTCCAGCGCCGGCTCCGGCCGGGGCCGGGCGGGCGGCACGTGCAGGCCCAGCACCACCTTCCGACCGACCATCAGGTTGGCGAGTTCCTGGGGATCGGTTTGCGCGGTCGCCACCTCGCCTGTCACCTTCCCTGCCCGGAACACCGTAACCCGGTCGGTGAAGGACATCACGTCCTTGAGCTTGTGCGTCACCAGCAGGATCGTTTTACCCTCGGCGCGCAGCTTCCTGAGGTTTTCGAAAAGGCTGGCCGTCTCCTGTGGCGTGAGCACAGCCGTGGGCTCGTCCAGGATCAGGATCCTGGCGTCGCGGTAGAGCAGCTTGAGGATTTCCACCCGCTGCTGCACCCCCACGGGCAGCTCCTCGATCGGCCGATCCCAATCCACTGACAGACCGTATTGGCCGGCCAACGCCTCCAGTTTGCGCCGGGCCGCCGGGCGATCAATCACGCCCCGCCGCACCGGCTCGGCCCCCAGCAGGATATTGTCCAGGGCGGAGTAAGGGCCGGCCAGCATGAAATGCTGATGCACCATCCCGATCCCCCGCGCGATGGCATCGGCCGGCGAGGCCCAATTGCAACGGGTTCCCCCAAGCAGAATGTCGCCCGCATCCGGCCGCAGCATCCCGTAAAGCAGCTTCATGGCGGTTGATTTGCCCGCGCCATTCTCCCCGATCACCCCATGAATGGTCCCCGCTTTTACCCGGAGATTCACGCCCGCATTGGCCGCCACGCCGCCGAACCGCTTGGTCAGCTCGCGCAGCTCGACGGCTGGGGTTTGGCCGGACGTCATGATCCCGGAAGCAGGTGGGGGCCGGCTACCGCTTCTGCAGCTTGTAATAGTCGGGCACGGCGACCTTTCCGGCGATAATCTCCGCCTTCAGTTCATCCGCCCGCTTGCGCACCGGCTCGGTCAATACCTTGGCATTGTATTGGTCAAACGAGTAATCCACCCCCTTGTTGCCCAGCCCGAATCGCTTCACCCCGCCGGTGAACTTGCCCGCCTGGGCCTCCTGGATCACCGCGAACACGGCCTCGTCCACGCGCTTTAACATGCTGGTGAGAATCACGCCCGGCTTGATCCAATCCTGGTTGGCGTCCACTCCGATGGCGAACTTCTTTCTCTCCTCCGCCGCGTCGAAGACCCCCAGCCCGGAGGCCCCCGCCCCTGCAAAAATGATGTCCACCCCGGCCTCATACTGCGAGACCGCCAGCTCCTTCCCCTTGGGCGGGTTGTTCCATGCCTCGCTGGTCACCCCCACGTAATTGTCCAGCACCTTGATCTGCGGGTTGATTCGCTTCGCCCCGGCCTCATACCCCATCACGAAGCGGCGGATGAGCGGGATATCCATGCCACCCACAAACCCGATCTTGCCCGTCTTGCTGGTCATGGCCGCTATCGCGCCGATCACATAGGCCCCCTCGTGCTCCTCGAACATCAATGACCGCACATTGGGCGCAGTCACCTCGGAATCCACGATCGCAAAATGCCGCTTCGGAAACTGCGCGGACACCTTCCTGATCGCCTCCCGCTGGGAAAAGCCGATGCCGATGATCAGGTCGAACTCACGCTGCGCGAACCCCCGCAGCATCGGCTCGAAGCCATTGTCGTCCGCCACCTCGACGTATTTCAGGAAAACTCCCAGCTTCTTCTTCGCCAGGGTCGCCCCCTCGTAGGCCGACGTGTTGAACGACTTGTCGTCCTTGCCGCCCCGGTCCAGCACCAGCGCCACCTTGAACTCGGCGAACGCCGGCCGCACACACGCCGCGAGCACGGCCGCGCACACCAGGCCCGCCCGCATCAGAACCGGCCACCGCCGCCTAAAGGAACTTCGTAACATCCGCTTGTTCTAGGCGCAAACCTGCCTCTGGTCAACCTTCCGCTCACCGCCGGGCAATTCTCGTTAGCGTCCCTCTCGGGGATGTCTTACCGGTGTCTTACTGCTGTCTTACCAATGGGGGGTCGCAGCCCCGCCAGGGCATTGGAGCCGTTTGTAACATTTGTGGCATTTCCCCCGCCCCGGTGACAACCTAACAGATGGCTCCCCCAGCCTTCCCGGCGACCCCGCAGCGCGCTTCCCCGGTGGTCCAACGGTGCGCCACCCTTCCAATGCCGACGGCTTCTGATATGTAACGCGACAGAGCCGCAGCCGGAAGCAGGAGGGATTAACCGTGGAATACAGATGGGCAGAATCATACGGACTGAAACGGGGGGTGGGGAGGCAGCCTGGAATGCCACAGGAACGCGCCAGGAGCCCGCTGTGGGGCCTTGATGGGGCAGGCTGGTATGCGGGGACCCCCGGCATGTAACAAATCGCGCTAATGCCCGTTATGAGGCCTGGCCGCCCCTGACCACAACGGCTGTGACGTAACACCGTCTTGGAATCCAAAGGGTAGGGAAATCCAGGCTAGCGCTTCGCCACCCTCTTGAGACCGCTCTCAGCCTTAAGCCGGACCGTGATGAAACGGTTCGGCTGGTAGGGCACCTTGACTGAACTGTCCGTGACCGAGAGCTTCTGCTTGTCCTCTTCCACCCCGTTGCACAGGTAAGCCTCCTTCAGGCGGAGAGTGGGCAGGTGGAGTTCGGCCTCGCCGGTGCGCCCGGCGATCTCGCGCAGGCGGAGAATGTAGCCGTTGCCATCCTCCGCTTCCTTGAAGGTCACCACTTGCAGGTTCGGCGCGTCGAGGCTGAGGAAGGACCCGGAACCGGCGGGCATCGGGCGGCCCGCCTGCGCGATCTGCGCCGAGAAGGACGACAGGAACGGATAGGCAATCACCGGCGCACGCGTATCTGCGTCAAATTGCGCCAGGGCCTCCCGGTTCAGGTCGTTCCCGCTCGTGATCGAGTAATGGAAGACAAACCGGCCGCCCTGCTGCGCCCGGTAGTTTGTGAACCAGTAGTTGTTCATGATGTAGGAATAGACATGCCCGTTGGCGATGGGCAGGCGTGTCAACCATTTGCCCCGGTTGATGTCGGTCAGCGTGACCAATGGCGCATCCGGCGTGGACCAGGCCACCGAGAACGGGCCGTCGCTCAGATGCACCAGGTTCTGGGGCGTGAACCATTCCCGGCAGGCGCCGGGCAACTGGTCGTCGTTGGGCCGGCACCAGCCATTCTGAATCTGGTATTCGAACGCGGGCTTCTCCGCGGCAAACGGGTAGGCGAAATAGACCGCCTCCTTCGCCCGGGTCTCGGTCTTCTCCACCGTGTTGACAATATCCACGCGCTTGATCTTGTCGAAGATCAGATACTCGCTGCGGATGGAGGGCGTATTCTTTGCCCGGGTCGCTACAACCACGCGCTGGCCGAGCGGGGTCTTCACGTTCTCCACGATTTCCACCGCTGCCGGCACATCCACGGTCAGGTTCGCCGGGGCCGAGCCGAAGGTGAAGTTCAGGATCATCGAGTTCTCGCCCCCGCTGACATAGAGATACTGGTTGAGCTTGTAAGGCGACCGGCGATCGAGCAGTTCGCGGTTTGCGGCCTTGTCGAACAGGCTGGCGAGACCGCCGGTCTGCGAATCCACGGTCAACCGGTAATACTGGTTTTCGATGGTGTCGCCGGAGGCCTTCTCATTTCCCTTGAAGGCCTTCGGGTTCAGCCCTCGCAGGGCATACCCCCGGTAGCCCATCGGGGGTACATTCTCCGCCAGGAAGCGGACCCGGCGAAATCCGTCTTTCTCGAAGATCACATCCATCGGGACCGGCTGGTTGCTGGTGAGATCCACGAGCTGCTGGCCGCTGTCTATCTCGACCTCGAGCGGCTCGGTGCGCGGCCGGTTCTGCCAGTTGAAGGCGATGATGCTGCTGCCATCCGCGGCGATCTGCTGGCAAAGGCGGTTATTCGCGCGCGCGAGCAGGTTGCGCGCGTCGAGATTGGCCCGCGTGGCGTAGCCTTCCTTGATCTCCCATTGCCGGGTCACGAACTGCCGGTCCGGCTGCGAGATGCTGTTGTGCGCGCCCCAGGTGTGCTCGTCGTAGAACATGACGTTGCGCCAGGCCCCGGAGAAGTCCTCGGCGGGATAACGGTTCCGGGGCTCGAAAATCGTCGCCAGCGTGGCCGCCGTTTCCGCCGCCGGCAGGATCTGCTGCGTGCGCCGGTTCAGGATCGTCGCCTGCGCGCTGGACGCCACGCCATCCTCCCAGTACGCGCCGCAATCGCCGCGCCGCACCGGCAGCCGGTCTTTGTAGTGCTTTTCGATGTAGCTGAAGTAGTCCGCATCCGACGCCACGATCAGCTTGGGATACTCGTATTCCCTGTTCCACCGCTCGATGACCGGCGCCTCGGCGGTTTCGGGGATCGCGGCGTTATCCACGTAGGCGCCGTAGATCATGACCGCGTCAGGCGTGTAGTCGTCGCGCAAGTAGCGCACCAGGAACTGCGGCACGCTGCCGTTCAGGTATTCAAAGCTCGAAACCTCCCCGCCCCAGCCCGGGCCGGTCAGCCGCTTCAACTGCACGTAGCTCCGCGCATACCACATGAAGATCATCTCCCCGTTCATCCCCTCCCAGTAGAAGGGCGAGTCCTCGTTCAGGCCGCTGCGATACAGGATCGGCGCCCGGCTCTGGTTGCTGCCGTTGGCGAAGCCCTTGATGCCCACGTCCGTGAAGAGCGTCGGCAGAAACCAACTGTGCGACGGCGCATCCGTAAGGCAGGCGAAATCAAAGTTGGACCCTCGCTCGCGATGCAGCCGGTGCGTAAAGTACATCGCCCGGTAGAGCTCTTCCCCCGAGCATACCCCCGTCATCAGGTTCAGGTAGAGCGCGTTGAGGCTGGCGCGGCCTTTGCGGGCGAAGTCGAAGAACAGCTTGCGCGATGCCGGGGTGCGGCAGTCCAGGTAGTTATCCACCAGCCAGGAGGTCTCGAAGTTGAACTTGTAGAATGGATACTTGCTCAGCACGTCGAGCACCGTGTCCGTGTTGCGGTTGTCCAGTTCGTTGACGTGCGGCTGCAAGTCCGTGTAGCCGACATCGTTATGCACCTTCGGGCAGATGAAGATCTTCCATTGCCTTGCCGGCTTCAGGTTCTGCGATGCCTGCCGGGCGTGGCCGTCCAGTTTCAACTCCACCTCGGCTTGCCCCTCGCAAAGGGATGCCGGGATGGCGATCTCCTGTGACAGCACCCCGAAGTCGTAGGCGGCATTGGTAAACGCCGCGGTGAAGGTTTGCTTCCCCACTCGCACAGACACCGTTCCCGCCTGGAACCGCTGCTCGAAGGGCGCGATCACCCGGCACACCTCCGTCAACCGCCCGCCCTGCTTCCGGAAGAAAAGGGTCGGCTCGATCCGCAGCTTCTCCCCTGCCCCGCCCCCGCCTTCGGCCCTCCGGAATGTCACCGCATCATACGCCAGGCCGCCGAGGCCGAGCGGGGTCACCCGGACCATGTTGCCCTTCGGCTTGAGCCACGCCGCCGGGATCGGCACCACCAAGTGCTGCTGCGCCAGGAGCATGGAGTTGCCCTGCTCGCCATCGGCCGCCTGCATCGGGGCCGGCCGCACCGGGAAGATCCCCCGCTGCTCATTGACCCGGACCTTGATCTGGCGCGGCGCGCCGGCGTGGTAAACCAGATCCAGCACCAGCTCATAATTGCCCTGCGGTGCCTCGTCCAGGTCGAACAGGATGGCGTAGGACTTCTCCGCTGTCTTGCCGTCGAAGCCAACCGACCCGTCCTGGTTACCGGCAAAGTCGCGGCTGACCGCGCTCTGGCCCACGGTGAAGGTGAGCTGGCCGCGCGACCCCGGCGCGAACTCGATGGACGAGCCGTCCGGCGTGCCGATGGACCACAGCACATCACCGGGGGAGGCTTTCGCGGCACGGGCATCGCCCGGGATGGCCAGCACCAACAATGCGCACGCCGCAATCAGGCCGGCGCAGGAGCTGGGGCGAACTTGAATCGTTGTCTTCATAATGATTAACCAAATCAACGGGGCGCAGGGTGGGCCTGCCGGGACTGTTTGCGATGCCACCACCCCATCGCCACCAGCATCGCGACGCACGGAAGCACCAACAGCAGGTAAACCGGCAAGGATGGACCAACCTTGCCCGCAGCCGGAACGGCCGCATCTACCGCCTGTGCGTTCCCCGACGGCTCGAAGGTAACCTTCGCCGACGGCCTGTCCAACTGCGCGAGCTGCCGGCGTCCTGCCAGCAGATAGGTGACCTGAGTCCGATGCGAGCCGCGCGTGATCGCGGCCAGGCTGGACTCGATCTCCAGCGGCGCGGAGCGGGCGTCAACCCGGTATTGAGCCCGAACGGTGAAATGGTGGCTATCCACATCCGGCGTGATTCCCGACACCTCGGCCGTCACGAGCTTCCCGCCGACGCAGACTTTGATGCATTCGAGAATCCGGCTGGCCACCACTTTCTCCTGGCTGGCCAACTCCATCGGGTCAAGCCGCCCGTCCTTATTGGTATCCAGCTCCGGGAAGAAGTTCAGCTCGAAAGGATTGATCATCAACTCCAGGTGGAGGTAGCCGGCATCCGGGACGACCTGAAGGTAGCTGATCGGCAAAGTATGCGCCCCCAACCGGCCGGCCAGGAGCAGGAGCGCCAGCCCGGCCATGGAGTACCGGCGCCAGTTACTGACGAGACGGCGGGATAGACAGCAGCGGGGGACCCATCTCCCCTTCTGAAGGGGCGAGGGAGAAGCCTCCGCAGCACTTGGTGCAGTGCCTGCCGGTGACTCCTGAGTATGCAGCCGTTCGTCCATAAAACTTCATTTGTGTCTGCCGCTGTTCACCAGGCTCCATGCAAGTTCCTGGCAACCTGCGCAGACCGCGCAATAAAGCCCCGGGACGGCGGCGGGCAGTCAACATGCGCGAACTCTTCCCCCGCGTCAAAGCTCTTTGGGGATTCACTTCCTTCGAGTTGCAGCCGTCGAAGAGATCTCTGCTCCATCCGAGAGAGCTGGTGAGGCAACGGAATGGGCACGGTGATACCCCAGGGCCCCTCCGCATACTCGCCGTAGCCTCTCCCTACACACACCGTAGCTACCGTTGTGATGCCATTGGACGCAACTTGCTGCGCGGCTTGAACTAACCGGATGTCATTACTTGGTGCCGGGCGATAGCGATGTCCGGATGTGCCATGAGTTCACGGCTGGGGTGCTTGTCTTTTCGGGCATGGCGG
>JAPLUA010000492.1 GCA_026397855.1 Verrucomicrobiota bacterium
AATGGACAGGCTTTCCATGATCGAATTGACTAAGAGTTGGACTTACCCGCCCGTGATTCAAGCCCAATCTTTGGCTGCTGTGCTGGTTTGTTCGATTGTCAATCCGCATTCGCATCGGCACATTGGACATCCGTAATGAGCAAACTGGTTTCCACAATCACGGGCCGGGAGTTCCCCTTCGGGCGGCTGGAGGAATTCGCCGACAACGGCGAGGCATTGGAAGTCGCCGTGCCCAACATTAGGGGAGCCCGGCCCCGGGCCGGCGCCAGCGTCTGGGAACGCTTCGCCGAGTTTCTTCCGTTCAAGGCCATGAACGCCTCCGCATCCCTGGGCGAGGGGAACACCCCGCTCATGGACGCGGGAGCCAGCCTCAAGGCATTTACGGGAATCGAACGCCTGCTCCTTAAGAATGAGACCCAGAACCCGACATGGAGCTTCAAGGACCGCGGCTCGCTCGCGTGCATCTTCATGGCGCGGGAAATGGGGGAGACGCTGACGGCGACCATCTCCACGGGCAACATGGGGCATTCCATTGCTGCCTACGGGGCCCGCGCGGGAATCAGGGCCCTGGTCTTTGTGCCGGAGTTCGCGCCACGCGAAAAGCTCATGGCAATGACCATGCACGGAGCGACAGTCATCAAGGTGCATGCGCCCGATTACGCGCTCATGAAGAAAACCGTGCTGGGCCTGGCCGGGGAGTTCAGGCTGCGCATCGTGTCGGGGAACGGCCCCATCCGCACCGAAGGCTACAAGCTGACTGCCTTTGAGATGCACGAGCAGATGCGCGGTGAACCGCCCGGCTACATCGCTGTGCCGACCTCGGCGTGCGGGCACATACGGGGCCTGTTCAAAGGCTATCGGGAACTCCTGGCCGCGGGCCTCATCACGCGGCTGCCGCGCATGATTGTCGTGCAGGCCGCGAACAACAGCCCCATCGTCACCGCCATCAAGCGGGGATTGAAGCAGGTCGTTCCGTTCACCAACGTTCACACCGTCGCCGAGGCCATCACCACCGGCAACCCGATGGGCGGGGACGAGATCATCGCCAAGGCCAGCCAACACGGCTGGCTGGCGGAAGACGTGACAGAAGACGAGATCCTGGAAGCGCAGCGCGTGTTCGCGCAGGCGGGCTATTTCGTCGAGCCGGCCACGGCAACCTCGCTCCAGGCAGTCAGGAAACTGCGGGCGGCAGGCCGGATCGCGCCCGGGGAGCCGGTTGTCCTGATGCTGACCGGTGCCGGCCTCAAAGACCTGGACGCCTTGAAGTTCCAGCCCTGCTCGATCGTCGAGAGCAGCCTGGACGCAGTCCGCCGCGATTTGGAGACCGCGCTAGGAAGCCGTCCGGGCTAGAGCTTCCACGGACCGCGCATCTTGCGGCTGAGAAGGCGCAGGTTGGCTTCCTCGTCGCCAGGGAAGCACTCTTTCTTCGGGTCCCACACCAGCTTACGGTTGAAGTGCAGGGCTATTTCGCTGAGGTGGCACAGCGCGTCAGATTGGACAGACTCGTCAATCGGGCAAACCGTCTGAGCGCGGCTCCTGACGCAGTCCAGGAAGTTGCGGGTGTGGTCGGGGCTGCGCGTGAGCTGGACTTTGAAGGCGTCTTCGCTTTGGTCAATGAGGTTCTCGGGCTGGAGGTTGATCCCGCTGCGGTCAACGTGGACCCAGCCGTCGGTGCCTTCGAAAGCGGTGCCGTGATCGGTGATACGGCGGTAGCGTTTCTTCCATTCCTGTTCGTGCTCCCAGATATCGCACGATGGCGCTTCCGGGTTGGGATGATTGGGCGCGCCTTCGAAGCGCATCGTCACGCCGCTGCCGAACTTCATGTTCACGTTCCAAGCGGTCGCGGTATCACAGATGCCCTCGGCGTGGAACGTCCCCCGGCCATCCACCTCGACGGGTCCGCTGAGCAAGTCGCCGGCACCCCAGGCCGCAATGTCCAGGGGATGAATACCCCAGCCGGCAATGAAGCCAACCGCCAGATCGCGGACATACCACCAGCTCTTCTTCGCGCCCGGTCCGCCCACGAGATCCTGCGTGTGGGGCCGCGCCGGCGCCGGGCCAAGCCAGAAATCAAAATCAAGGCCGGGCGGAACGGGCACCACCTGGGTGGAGCCGCCCGGGGCGCTGGCGGGGGCCCAGACGTTGATGTGCTTGAGCTTGCCGATGCAGCCGTTGCGAACCAGCGCGCAGGCCAGGCGGAAGATGCGCGAGGAGCGCTGTTGCGTCCCGAACTGGAAGACCCGCTTGTGGCGATGGACCTCTTTCCGCAAGGCCCAGTCTTCGGTGAGGTTCAGGCCCATCGGCTTTTCCAGATAGATGTCCTTGCCCGCGCGCACGGCGGCGATGGCCGTGAGAACGTGCCAGTGATCCGGCGTGGCGATGAGCACGGCGTCAATATCCTTG
This sequence comes from Verrucomicrobiota bacterium, assembly GCA_026397855.1. Classification (GTDB taxonomy): domain Bacteria; phylum Verrucomicrobiota; class Verrucomicrobiia; order Limisphaerales; family UBA8199; genus JAPLUA01. The sequence goes on from JAPLUA010000492.1 coordinate 2,404, forward strand.
CGGGCGAGCAACTCGCGGTAGTCCGTGAAGGTGGCGCAATCTTTATTCTTGTAGTGCTGGTTGACGCGGTCGCGGGCTTGTTCGAGGTGCCCCTGCATGACGTCGCAGACGGCGACAACCTGGGCATCTTTCTGGTTCAGGAAGTTGCCCATATCCCCCTGCCCTTGCGGGCCGACGCCGATGCAGCCGACGGCGATGCGGCTGCCGGGCGCGACTTTGCCCGCCCGGCCCAGCGCGGAGGCAGGTGCCAGCGCCGGCAGCGCGGCGGCGGAAAAGGCAAGGGTGGTTGCCTGCTTGAGGAATTGGCGTCGGGTGGAGGCGATGGTTTGCATGGCAGGATGGTCGATCTAATGTCTTGAGTCTAAGGTCTAAAGTCTTGTGTCATGAGGCGGCGCGTTCCGTGGGCCGCCCGGAGAGATTGGCATGGGTGGAAAACGGTTGGAAGCGGAAAGTACACGTGGGGAATGGGTGACTACGGCTGGCGGGTGCCGCATCTTACTACCTGAGCGGCTTGAAATCCGCCCGTTTTGTTCCCGCCGCCGACTGGATGCCTCCCAGCAGGTGTTTGAGGAACAGCGGTTCGGTGAAGCTCGCCTCTGTATGCCCTAACGCCGTGTACCAGATGCGGCCCTTGCCGACCTGTTTGCACCAGGCCACCGGATGGTCCTTCCCCATCGTGCCACCCGTGTAGGTTGTTTCGTCCACAGACGCGAGCACGCGCGCCCACCCGCGCGGGGTGGAAATGAAGTTGTACCACTCGTCGGCGCGCACCCAATGTTCGGGGAGCGGCGCAGTCGAAGGGTTCTTCCGATCCTCGATCTCCACCGTAGCCTGGACTACAGCCGAGTGATTCGTGAACCGCGCGCAGAGAGCTCCGCCATACCAGGGCCAGCTACCTTCCGTCGCGACGTCTCCCGCCACCGCAGCGTGGATGGCAGCCAGGCCGCCGCCGTGCTCGATGAAACTCTTGAACGCCGCCTGCTGTTCCTCGTTCAGGATGTCGCCGGAGGTGCTGAGGAAGATCACCACTCGATACTTGGCGAGATTGGCGGGGGTGAAGCAACTGGCGTCTTCCGTGGCCTCCACGCGGAAACGATTCTCGGCCCCAAGCCGCTGGATGGCCGCAATGCCATTGGTAATCGAAGCATGGCGGAACATGACCGTCTTCGAGAAAACCAGCGCATTGAAATCGGCCGCCGCTGGCCGGGTTTGAGCTCTCACGGAAGCGTTCAGAGTGAGCAGCAGGGCACAGAGCCAGAGCACATTCCTGGGAATTGTCATGCCGGCAGTGTGGCGCGCCAGCCGTGCCACTCAAGGTTTTTCCGAGCAAACCCCGAAGGCAGGGTAAAATGCCTTTGAAACGCCGGCCCATTACTGCTACAAACCAGCCCATGAGAAACAAACGTGCTTGGTTCGCCGCCGTGTTGGGGCTGGGGATGCTGTTCGCCCTTGAGGGAAGGGCTGCTGATGCCGCGCAGAAGCCGCCCGCCAAGACCCGCGTGCTGGTGGTCACAGGCGGGCACCCGTTCGAGAAGGATCCGTTCTTCAAACTGTTCAAGGATAACCCGGACATCACCTACCAGGCGGTGGAGCATCCGAACGCGCACGCGCTGCTCACGGCCGAGGCAGCCAGGCAATACGACGTGATTGTGACTTACGACTTCAACCAGAAGATCACCGCGCAAGCCCAGGCCGATTTTGTAGCGCGGCTTAAGGAGGGCAAGGGCCTTGTGGTCCTGCACCACGCCATTGCGGCCTACCCGGCCTGGCCGGAGTACTGGAATATCATCGGCGCACATTACTACCTGGCGGCGACAAACATCAACGGGGTGGCCAAGCCGCGCTCAGGCTGGAAAGATGGGGTGAAGTTCCGCATCCATGTCCCCGATCCCAAGCACCCGGTGACGCTCGGAATGCAGGACTTCGACACGCTGGACGAGACGTACAAATGGTTTGATGTCGCCGACGATTGCCACCCGCTGCTGACCACCGAGGAGCCCGAGAGCAACAAAGTGATCGCCTGGGCAAAGACCTACAAGGGGGCGCGCGTGGTTCTTATTCAGTCAGGCCACGATCATGTCGCCTACGAAAACCCCGGCTTCCAGCAGATCCTGAGGCAGGCCATCCGCTGGACGGCAAAGCGCTGACCGGGTTACATGAGTTGAATCGTTACCTGCTGAGGAGCCCCCGGCATGCACTACACCAGGAGCTGGCCGAGCTCCGGTGTACTGAGGAGTCCCTGGCATACAACACACCAAGAACTGCGCAAGCTTCTCCCTCTCCCCTGCTGCAGGGGAGAGGGTCGGGGAGAGGGGTCCCCCACTGTTGTCTATCCCGCGGACTTGGCAGTAATTCATGCAAAGCGATGGAACCTTGTAAACGCCTGACCGTGCAATCCCTCTGACGACCATGCTCCTAAAAGTCATCGCCTGCGAAATCGCCTTCCGCGAGCTGTGCCACGCCGCCGCGCGAGCAACCAACCTCATTGACCTTGAGTTCCTGACCCAGGGTTACCACCCTGACCGTGCAATCCCTCTTACGACCATGCTTCTGAAAGTCATCGCCTGCGAAATCGCCTTCCGCGAGCTGTGCCACGCCGCCGCGCGAGCAACCAACCTCATTGACCTTGAGTTCCTGACCCAGGGTTACCACGACATCCCCGGGACCGGCCGGAGCGAGATCCAGAAGCGCATTGATGCCGTGCCCGCCGGCAGATACGAGGCGATCATCCTCGGCTACGGCCTGTGCAGCAACATCCTGACCGGCCTGACCACCGCCCACACGAAGCTGGTCATCCCGCGCGCGCACGATTGCATCACGTTCTTTCTCGGCTCCAAGGAGCGCTACCAGGAGTTCTTCAACGCGCACCCGGGCACCTATTACTACACGTCCGGCTGGCTTGAATGCGCCAAGCGGCGCGGCTCGACCGGGCCCATTTGGGGCGGCGCTTCCCTGCCCGCCAGCGCAAATTCCAGCCTCAGGGCGACCTACGACCAATGGGTGCAGAAATATGGCGAAGACCAGGCCAAGTACCTGCTGGACGAGATGAGCCGCTGGACCAATGCCTATTCCCACGGCACGCTGATCAGCTTCGACTTCGTCAAGCACCTCAAGCTGCGCGAGGAGGTGCAACAGATCTGCACCGAGAAAGGCTGGGAGTTCACCGAAACCGACGAGAACGCCGCCATTGCTTCAGAAAAAAGCTTACACGGGCGGCGGCATGGGCCTCCTATAGCCGCGCTGGGAGGGAGGGGAGAGACACGAATTTCACGGATTTTCACGGATGCGACAGCCTCCCATGGGCCGTTAAGCAGATCCGCCGCCTCAAGCGAACCTGCTTGCCAGATGATTTCGATGCCCGCAAGAGAATTCAGAATGCGGACGCCGACTGGCCCATAGGAGTCAAAACTCAACCCCTGCTAGTTCCGGAGATTGGCCCACGGGCTGGTGGAGGTCGCAGCATCGCCGATGGGGCCGATATCGTTTCCCGCAGGATAAACGTAGACGGTGCCGCTGGAACCCCGGGTGCGGTTCCTCGTCACAGACCAGGCGGAGCTGAGCCCAAAGGCATTGGTGTTCACAAAGATCCCTATGCCCGCGCTAAGCGCTCATGCAAAAACAACTATGGTGTTGCAAGGCAGACTTCTGACATTATGCGGTAGCGTGCGGATGGGGTATTCGTGCTGGATGATGGAAGCTAAAGGCTGATTGGCAATGGTTGCGTCGAGGTCGGTGGAAGAGAACACCGAAGGCCATATTACGAGAGAATTCCGCTTGGTAGGCAGGTGTAGGGCGTTATTCTCGCATTATGAGACCAGTGCGATGCCTCCTGCAGCCTCTGCTGGACCTGTTTCGGCGCTTGCGAGCCCT
>JAPLUA010000594.1:0-13238 GCA_026397855.1 Verrucomicrobiota bacterium
CTGATTGATGCGCCGGGAAAGGCTGCCGGCAAGCTGCTCATTGGCGGCGCGCAACGCCAGCTCCGTGCGCGAGTGAATCAGGTCGGCCACCGCTTCGGCCTGCGCGAGATCAATTCGTCCGTTCAGGAAGGCGCGCCGGGTGAATTCGCCGGGCTCGGCCAGCCGCGTGCCGCTCTTGAGCACCGCATCCAGGACCGTCTTCGCGGCAAGCACGCCGCCGTGGCAGGTGATTTCGACCACGTCCTCCCGCGTGAAGGTGCGCGGGGCGCGCATGACAGCGACCAGCGCCTCGTCAATATTCTGTCCCTCATGCACCACGTGGCCGAAGTGGATGGTGTGTGTCGCCGCCGCCGACGGTTTTGCCGAGCCCCCGCCCGCGGGGACAAAACAGCGGTCCGCCACGGCCAGGGCCTGCGGGCCTGAAATCCGGATCACAGCCAGCCCGCCCTCGCCCAGGGGGGTGGCAATCGCCGCTATAGTGTCATTGAGCATCTGCGCCTTAATACTTTGACAACCAGCGCGCCTGGTCAATGATTTCAGCAATGACGCTCAAGCGAGAACCAACAAGCCAAAGGTTCCTGGGGATTGACGGCGGGGGCACGCGCACCGTCGCGCTGATGGCCGACGGCAGCGGACAGAGCCTGTGCCGCCTCGAGTCGGGGCCCGCCAACATGAAGCTGCTGACGGACCACCAGCTCGCCGGGCATTTCCGCTCCATCGCGAAGGCTATGCCGTGCCCGGACGCCCTGGGCATCGGGCTCTCGGGGGCGTGGGTGGAGCTGGACTTCCGGAAGATCCGGCAGGCCGCGGCGCAGGCCTGGCCAGGTGTGCCGTGCTACGCCACGAACGACTTGGAAACGGCGCTAACGGCCGCGGGCGATGCGGGAGGCGTGGGTCGGCTTCCGCAGGTTCTGCTGGTCAGCGGAACCGGGTCCGGTGCTTACGGAAAAACCCCGGACGGCAAAGGCATCAAGGTGGGCGGGTGGGGGCATCTGCTGGGCGACGATGGCAGCGGCTACGACATCGGCCTGCAGGCGCTGCGAGCGGTGGTTGCGGATTATGACCGGGATCGGGCCTGGCCGGGCCTGGGCCGGCAAATCCTTCGCGCCCTCGCGCTCAACGAGCCGACGGATTTGATTGATTGGGCCCAGGCGGCCGCCAAGAAGGAGATCGCTAACCTGGCGGTGGAGGTCTTCGAGGCATGGGGCCGCAGGGATCGGATTGCCACGCGAATACTCATCGCCGCCGCCGACAATCTCGCGCGCGACGCGGCAGCCTGCGCGCGGCGGCTGGCTGCGCCGGGCACCCGGGTCCGGTTCGTTTTGACGGGAAGCATTCTGCTCAAGCAGCCTCGCTTCGGCAGGTTGGTGGGCGGCAAATTGCGCAAGCTTTGTCCCGGGGCGGCTGTTACGGCGCTGAAACGGGAGGGGGTGTGGGGGGCGGTTGAATTGGCGCGGACGGGAAACGGTCCGCGGTCCACGGTCCGCAGTCCTCAGTCCTCAGTCCACGGTCTTTCGCCGGGGAGCGGGAGGGTGTTGCAGGGGAGCCCGCAGCATGCAGCACACCCAGAACATCAGGGACTTCTCCCTCGCCCCTTCCGAAGGGGAGAGGGCCGGGGAGAGGGGTCACCCGAAGTCGTCCATCCCGCGAACTTGCCAGTAAACACTCCCGTGGCCGTTGTCCGTTCGGCACGACGATCGCCGACGGAGCAACGGAATCCCCGCTCCATGCGCCTCCACAAAATGGGAGTCAGGGAAGCGATTGCACTGATGCTCTCCGAGGATGCGCGGATTCCGCGGAAACTGCTGGCGGAATCCCCCCGCATTGAGCGGGTGATCCGGGCGGTGGCGCGGGCTTTCCGGCGCGGGGGACGATTGTTCTATGTCGGGGCGGGCACCAGCGGGCGGTTGGGGGTGCTGGATGCCAGCGAATGCCCCCCCACCTTTGGCACCTCGCCGGACCTCGTGCAGGGCATCAATGCCGGCGGCCAGACCGCGCTCTGGAGTTCAGTCGAGGGGGGAGAAGACGACGGGGCGGCAGGCGGGCGCGCCATGGAATCTCGCGGCGTCGGGGAGCGGGATGTGGTGGTCGGCATCGCCGCCAGCGGCACGACGCCCTTTGTCTGGGGCGCGCTCGCGGAAGCCGGCCGGCGCGGCGCCACAACCGTGCTGGTCTGTTTCAATCCTTTCCTGGTGATCCCGCAGCCGCTGCGGCCGTCGGTGGTGATTGCGCCCGACCTGGGGCCGGAAGTGCTGACAGGATCCACGCGGCTGAAGGCAGGGACGGCGACCAAGCTCCTGCTCAACATCTTTACCACCCTGGCCATGGTGCGCTTTGGCAAGGTCAGGAGCAACCTGATGATTGACCTGAACCCCGCAAACACAAAACTGCGAGACCGGGCGGCGCGAATTGTATGCGACCTGACAGGGATGAGCTACGCCGAGGCGGAGCAGGCGCTGCAAGGCAGCGGGTGGGTTATAAAAAGGGCAATCGCGCGGCTAGGCCGGAAACAAAGGAATCCACCTGGGGCAGTTTGCCGGTGAGGTACCACCAGGTGACAAACCGCACCATGCCGGTAATTACCAGCAGCAGCAAGGACGCCATCAGGAAGAGCCCGAACGCGTGGGGCGGGTCAGGCTCCATCATGCGTGGCACCCCGTGATAGAGCGCCCCGATGGACAGCATGATGCCGATGGACCAGGTCACCCACGGGCTGACGCTGGGAAAGGCGTCCAGCAGGCGGAGCGCGAAAAGGGGGCTCAAGCCGTAAGCGATGGCCGAGAACGCCTGGTTGTAGTTGTGGCGGCCGTGAAATGTCTCGCCGATTGATTTTACCATGTTGGCACCGCCGAACACCACCAGCAGAGAGACGATCAACTGGGCTGTCTCGAAGATCACGGTTTCGGCGCGCGAAAACGTCTTAATGTGGACAACATCCTGCATCTGGCCCCGCTGCTTGCCCCAGTGAATCAGCCCGTATCCCTCGCAGACAGATCCAATCAGGAGCAGCGGCAGAAGATGAGACAGCAAGACGAAAACGGTGCCCCGGCGGGCGAGGAAAATCTTCTCCCACGCGGCCGTTGGCTCAAGAACCAGCAATATCGCTTTAAGCATCCTTGGAAAGTGTTATCGTCATGACCTGCGGCTGACAACTAAATACGACCAATCCGTTGGCGCACGGCATTTGCCACCTAATTGACACCTGGCCGCTCCCGGCGTTCAGTTCGGGTCGGTGAGAATTAATCGCTTCCCTTTCCGGCCGGAGAATGATTAACTCGCGGAGATGAACGTTAACCTTGGCATTTTAGGCAAACTGACCGGGGTGGTGATCTTTCTTTGCTTCCTTGCGGTCGCTCTCCTCGTTGGCGTCTGGTACCTGCCGCTCATCCAGCAAAATGAGCGGATGCGCAGGCATATTCTCAAGCTCGACAACCAGGTCCAGAAGGAGGAGGAGGCTGGTAAACAATTGCGGGCTTCCATTGATGCCCTGCGCTACGATTCCAAGGCGGTGGAGCGCCTGGCGCGGGAGAAATTCGGCTATTCGAAGCCGGGCGAAACGGTGATTCGCTTCGAGGAGCCGCGGATCAACCCCTCCGCGAACAGGTAACCTGCAGGTGGAGACGGCGAAGCGCGGGCTCCGGCGGATCAACCCCTCCGCGAACAGGTAACCTGCCCGTCGGCCCCTGGGAGGATCTCCTCTCAGACCGTCATGATTTCTTTTTCCTTGTGGGCCAGGTGGCCATCTATTTTGGCGGTGTAATCGTTGGTCAGCTTCTGCAGCTCCTTCTCCGCGTGCTCCACGTCGTCCTCGGTGATGCCGCTGTCGTGGCCGTGCTTCTTCAACTGCTCCATGGCATCGCGCCGGACGTGGCGGATCGCTACCCGGCCGTCCTCGGTCATCTTGCGGATAATCTTGACGAATTCCTGCCGCCGTTCCTGGCTCAGCTCGGGAAAGAAGATGCGGATGACCTTGCCCTGGATTGATGGCGTCAGGCCCAGGTTGCTTTTCTGGATGGCCTTCTCGATGGCGTGCAGCGTGTTGGCGTCCCACGGCTGGATCGAGAGCGTGCGCGCTTCGGGGGTGGTGATGCCGGCCAGTTCCCGGATGCGCATGTGGGATCCATACACTTCCACAAGGACGTTCTCGACCAGGGCCGGGGAGGCTTTGCCGGTGCGCACGCCGGCAAACTCGTTCACGACCACCAGCTCGGTCTTGCTCATCTTGTCTTCAGCCTCTAGCAAAAAGTCGTCCAATGTCATAGATGATTATAATGTAGCAAATCTCAGTGGGATTGTATAGGGCCAACTTGTGCCTGGTCGGCTTCAAATATCGCGCCGCAAATGGCCGATCACAGCTCGCTCAGCAGCCGTTTCTCGGCCTCCTCGTTGCCCAACTGGTGGCGGGCGCGCATCACGGAAACCCCGACCACGGGCGGGTAGGCCTGGTCGGCCTTCATGCGCGGCTCGATGTGCTCGACCACCTCAAACAGCAGGCGGTTGGCAGCCTGGTAATCCAGGCTCGTGAGCCTCTGGATGTAGCGGGTCGCGCGGTCAATGAGCTTCAGGTTGCTGGCCACAACCCAGATCATGTAGTTTCCCATCACGCGCCCGAGCCGCACCATCGTGCAGGTGGAAAGCGCGTTGAGCAGCATCTTCAGGCCAGCACGGGTGACGCCATCCAGCAGGAAATCCGTTTTCGGGACCGTCACCATGACCGCCACTCCGCCCGGGTTCCAGGAGGCCAGGAAGTCCTGAACTTCCTTGTGGGACTCCTGGCGCCCCAAATAGATCACGCCGATGCTGGCCCCGGCCTTGCGAGCAGCCTCAAGCTGGGCGCGGTGAAATCCAGCCGGGGCGAGGAGCGACGCCTTCTCCTCCTCAGAGACGATCCCAACCGCGCAATCGCCCTTGACCAGCTTCCGATAGTCGAGGCCATCAAGGCCGACCTTGAATCGCATCAGCTCCGCCGCGCTGATCTTGCGCACGATCTCGTCAGTCCGCGCCACTTTGTCCTCGCTGACCAATTCCTTCACCTCCTGCGCGCTCCACTCGACACATCTCGGCTGCCGCTTAATGATTCGCTCCCAGGCCCTCGCGGTATCCTGGTAGGGCAGGAACAGGTAGGCCCAGGACTCGGTGGCGGTCGTGTCATCGAACTTCCGGAAGGGCGGCGAGCAATACGTCGGCGAGCGCTCAGTGGTGTCGGTGAGCACGTCAATGCCGAACCGGTCGGCAAAGTAGCTGTTCTTGTGCTTGGACCGGTAAACCGATTCCTCCAGCGACACCGCGCCGGCGAGCTGGGCGAGCAGCCCGGGCGACCTCAGGGTGGCGTGCATCCCTTCGAGGTTCTCCAGGAACCGGGCGGGGACGTCCGCCGGGTCCAAGGCGCACGGCCCCTGGGGCTCCAGCTCTTTCATCAGGTCGCGCAGCACCATTTCCAGCACCGTCAGCATGACGCAGAGCTGGATGGTGGTGGCCTGCATGCGGGTCGAGCCGGTGATAGACATGGGGCCGGTCGTGAGGTTGATCTTCTCGATGCGCGGGTCCTCGATCACCTCGCGGCTGCGGTTCACGTGCCGGCAGAGCACATCATCGGGGTTGTTATAGACGAAATAGACTTTCGCGCCCGCCTCCAGGCCCTGCCAGGCGGTCCCGATGACGAAGGAGGTTTCGCCGCCTTCTGTGATGGCGAAGACCACGTCCTTGGCGGACACGCACAGGTCGGCGATCTGCTTCTTCCCGAACGCGGTGAAATCCTCAAAGCCTTCCACGGATTTGATGAGGGCAAAGTCGCCGCCGGCCATGACGCTGAAGGTGCGGTTCTCGAACTCCGCCGCGGAGGGGGTGCAGGCCAGGCCACGGGCTGCCTGCCGCTGCCAGAAGTCGCGCCAGATGGAATCGAGCTGAATGCTCAGCCGCCCGGTGGAGCCACACCCGGTGAAGAACACCTTGCCGCCGTTCCTGAGCGCGCTCACCACGGATTCCTTGATCTTAACCGCGCGGCCCGACTCCGCGAATTCCCGATACGTGCGCGCCACGTCGCCATCGGCCTCGAACAGCAGTCCGAGGGCCGCGCCGACATCCCCCCTGGCGGTCTCGCTCAGGTTGGCGGTTACGGGGTGGGAGGATTCGGTGGTCAGGACGCCAAGCTGGAACTGGTCGCTGATCTTGAGGAATTCATCGGATCGTCTGTTTGAAGTGTCGCTCATGGAAGGTTCAGTATGTTATTCGTCTAGGAGCTGGCAGAATGCACCAGCCTCGGGGCAAAGTAAATTGCTTTTGGGATCGGAATGAAGGTTGCCAAATGGCCCGGCGCGGCTTAATGAACAGCGCCGCATCCTGATGAAACAAGACCCAGAACCTGCCCGGCGCCAGTGGCTGCTGGCGTCCGCGCTCCTGCTGGCCGCGCTCAGCCTGTGCGGCTGCCGGGCCCTCGGCTATTACCACCAGGCGATCAAGGGCCAGTACCAGATCGTCGCCCGCCGGCAGGAGATTGCGAAGCTGCTGGCCGACCCACAAACGCCCGCGCCGCTCAAGGCGAAGCTGCAGCTCGTCCAGGAACTGCGCGCGTTCGCCGCCAAGGACCTGCGGCTGCCCGTGGACGGGCATTACGAGAAATACGCCGATCTGCATCGCCGCTTCGTGGTCTGGAACGTCGAGGCCGCGCAGGAGTTCTCCCTCGAGCCGAAGACCTGGTGGTATCCCTTTGTGGGCAGCCTGGAGTACCAGGGCTACTTTGCGGAAAGCGCCGCGCTCGCCTGCGCCGAGCGGCTGCGGCAAAAGGGCTGGGATGTCTGTGTGGACGGCGTGGAAGCGTATTCAACGCTGGGCTGGTTCCGCGACCCGGTCCTGAACACGTTCATCTCGAACACCGAACCCGACCTGGCGGAGACGATCTTCCACGAGCTGGGGCACCAGCGGGTATTCGCCAGCGGCGACACCGATTTCAACGAGGCCTTTGCCACGGTCGTCGGCCAGGAAGGCGCCCGGCGCTGGCTGCGCGCCAAAGGCACCCCGGCCGGGTGCGAGCAATACGAGGCCCAGCTCCGGCGCACCGAACAATTCACCCGCCTGATCGCCAGCGCCCGTGAGCGATTGACGACGCTCTACGGCGACCAGACGACGTCGGCGGGCCAGGCCAAAGCGGCGAAGCAACCGCGCCCGCTTCCGGTCGAGGAGTTGCGGCGGCAGAAGCAGCAGGTGCTCGACCGCCTGCGCGACGAATATGCCCAACTGAAGGCCCAATGGGGCGGCAACAGCGACTATGATGCCTGGTTTGCGCGCCCGCTCAACAACGCGCAGCTCAACTCGGTTGCGACCTACTACGACCTGGCACCGTCCTTTGAGCGGCTGCTGGCGCTGAACGAGGGCGACCTGGAGAAGTTCTACGCGGCGGTTGCTCGGTTGGCCCGGGAGCCGAAAGCCGAACGGCACCGGCGCTTGCGGGCAGTAGTGGGGATGAAGGAAAGCAAAAGTTAGGTATCCACATGCAAACGGCGAAACGGAGACGTCGGCTGCGGAGCGAACAGAAGCCGGAATAGACGGCGACCCGGGAGTGAATGGGAAAGCCATCACGCTCACGCCGCACGCAGCAAAAAGGCTAAAAACCCCTGTATTCCTTCGAAGCCCCTTCGAAGCCCCTTCGAGACCCTTTCGAAGCTCCACCGAGACATCACGGGAACCTCACGCCACCAACAGTCCAGCGGCACGTTTGGAGTTGCTTCCCCGGCACGGCTCCTCTCCGGAGCTGATGCCGCTCGCACCGCAGACGCAGCGAGCCCCGGAACGGGCGCGCAGCTCAGCTCAGCCGGGCAGAGTCAGGCGTGGCCGCTCAGCACCCCGGGGTTTGCCCCGGCATGGGGATGGGGTAACGGCCGTTGGGATCCGGCATGGCGGGCGCGTTGGCATCCCAGGTGAGGGAATCCAGCCCGGGCGCCAGCTCGATCTTGGAAGCGAGAGCCTCGTCCCAGGTGATCATTTTCCCGGATTCGCAGGCCATGCGGCCCATGATGGCCGTGAAGCAGGACTTGGCACAGCGTTCGGTCTCGTTGTAGGGCTTGTCGTTGCGGATAGCGTCGAACAGCAGGTCGTGCTCGTACTGGTAGTGATCGCACGGCGCGCCCTTGTAGCTCCAGATAATGTTCTCTGAGGTCTGCCGGTAGCCCTTGAAGAGGCGCGGCTTGGGCTGGCCTTCGCCGAGAATCGCGCTGCCTTTGCTGCCATGCAGGACGCAGCCCCAGAAATCATAACAACTGGCAATATGCCGTCCTTCCGCCATGAAGCGCGTGCCGTCGGCGAAGGTGTATTCCGCCGCGTAGTGGTCGAAAAGCTGGTCGGCATCCTGGCGGACCTGGCGCCCACCCATGCCCTGCACGGACACGGGCCAGGCGTTCTTGGCCCAGCAGGCCACGTCAATGTTGTGGATGATCCAGTCTTCGAGGAAGCTGCCGTTGAGCCATGTGAAGCAGCTATAGTTGGCGATCTGGTAGGCCAGTTCCTTCGTGCCCGGCTCACGGGGCTTGAGGCCGACGGGGCCGTGCATCCGGTAAGCCCAGCAGGTTACGAGGTCGCCGATCAGGCCACCGTGGATCTGCTCGATCGCCCCTTCCAGCGGCTTGGAGTGGCGGCTCATGAGGCCGCCGGCGATCTTCAAGTTCTTCTTCTTCGCCTCCTCCCCGGCCTTCATCACGCGGCGAATGCCCGGCGCATCAACCGCAAACGACTTCTCCATGAAGACATTCACGCCCTTCTGCACGGCGTATTCCAGGTGCATGGGCCGGAACGCCGGGGGCGTCGTCAGCAGCACCACGTCGCCCTTGTCGAGCGAGTCAATCGCCTTCTTGAATCCGTCCAGGCCGATGAACTGCCGCTCCGGCGGCACGTCCACCTGGCTCTCATGGCCTTTCTTCAAGTTCGCGAGGCTGCCCTGGAGGTGCTGCTCGAACACATCCGCCACGGCCCAGAGCTTGGTCGGGCCCTTGGTGGACAACGCCTGCGCCGCCGCGCCGCTGCCGCGCCCGCCGCACCCGACGAGCGCAATCTTGATGGTGTTGTTCTCCGCGGCGTAGCCGGGACGGGCGACAGCGCCAGTCAGGGCAGCACCAGCCAGCGCGGTGCCGGAGGTCTTGAGGAATTCACGACGCGTAGTGAGGTCTGATCCAGTAGAGCTTGGGGGATTCATGGGTGTTGTGTTGTATATGCGAAATCGGGACTATGCATGGTCGCAGCGCCCATCATTCCCTTCCTCCCCGGCCTTGGCAAGGATGTTTCGACCGCCGCGCGCTTCAATCTCCCAGGAGCTTCTTCAGCGTGTCGCGCGCCCTGGCCTCGCGGGAGGCGTTCTCCGCCGGCGGCACGTAGGCGCGGCGGATGAAATCGAAGTACTCGCAATAGTTGGCCAGGTGCTTTTCCCCGACCAGGTCGGCGCGCCGTTCCCGGCACTGCTCAGCCACGCGCGGATCGTAGTGGATGCAGTTGAGACAGACCTTGAGGTCCGAGTTGCAGCGCGGGCAGGCCTCCCCGCGACCGGGAGCCCCCGGCAGCCTATACTCGGTCCCGCACTTCCAACAATGTCGTGTCATCGCCATGCGCCGGATGCTAATCCCCCGCCCCAGCCGATTCCAGCGGAAAGGAACCGTAGCCGCCTCACTCCAGGGTGGATTCAGGAAATCGTAGCCGCCAACGTCAGTTGGCGCTGATCTGTGCTGCGAAGGAATAGTGCGCCAACTGACGTTGGCAGCTACGGCCTCGGTTTCCTGAATCAACCGTTCCTCCCTCACTTTGAGTCGCCGGCGGGCGGGCTATTGAACCGCGCCTGGAACGTGTCGGCGCACTCGTGCACCGAGTGGAAGAAACTCTCCTGGCCCAGCTCCCCGGTGAAGCCGATCCGCACGAGAATCTCGCGCAACGGGCGGTTGGCATGGGCAAACTTCATCGCGACCCCCTGCTGCTCGAGCTCCTGCTTCAGCCCGCGCAAAGCCTCGGCCGCCGTCACGTCAATCTCGGTGATGGCCTGCGCGTCAATCAGGAACCAGCGCACCGTCGAGGGGCTCGCGGTGATCAGTTCGCGCACGCGCTCGACAAAGTGGCCGCAGTTGGAGAACAGGAGGGGCGCATAGAAGCGATAGGCGATCAGGCCGGGGATGGTCTGTCCGCCCGTCGTGTTCCCCAGGTCATGGAAACCGTCGCCGGGCACCTGGCGCAGCACCGCGTCCGGCGGGTTTGAGATGCGGCTGATCAGGCCCAGCAACGAGATGGCTACCCCCACGAGGATGCCGGGCACCACCCCGACCGCCAGCACCCCCAGCGTCGTTAGCGCCGCCAGCATCGCGCTCCGAGGGTAGTAGCGGTAGATCCGCACCATGACGTCAAACTCCATGAGCGTGAACCCACCATTGATCAGCAGCGCCGCCAGCGCCACCTTGGGGAGGCAGGCGATCAGCGGGGTGAGGAAGAGCAGGAACAGGATGAGCGTGGCGGCCGCGACCAGGCTGGCCACCTGGGTCCTGCCTCCTGCGGCGTCGTTGATGGTGGTGCGCGCCTGGCTGCCGGTCACCGCGAAGCCCTGGAAAAGGCCGGTAACAACATTCGCGGCGCCGATTGCGGCGAGTTCCTGGTTGGGGGCGATTTCGTAGCCGTTCTTCGCGGCGAACGCGCGCGCGAGCAGGATGCCCTCGGTATAGGCCAGGAGGGCGATGCCGATGGCCGCCGGGAGCAGTGTGTGAATGTCGGACCAATCAACGTCCGGCACGGCCAGGCGCGGGAGCCCGCCCGGAAACGCGCCGACCACCGCCACCCCACGGCCTTCCAATTGCAGCACCAGCGACGCCGCCACCGCCAGCGCCACCACGGCCAGCGCAGGCGGAACCCTCGGCGCGAGCCGCCGCAGGGACGCGATGGCCGCCAGGATACCGATGCCCAGGAACAGCGTCGTGCCGTGCATCCGGTGGAGCTTCGACGCGAGTTCGGCGAGGCGGGGGAAGAAGTCGTTATGCTCCAGCGTGATCCCGAAGAGCTTGTCGAGCTGGGAGGCGATCAGAATCAGCGCCGCGCCGGTCATGTATCCCACCAGGACAGGTTTGGAAAGGAAATCGGCCACGGCCCCGATCCTGGCGCGGGCGCCCAGCAGGAGCAGCAATCCACTCAGCACGGCCAGCAATCCCGCCAGCGCCGCCGCGCGCGCCGGATTGCCCGCGGCCATCGGCGCGATCTCGCTCGCGATGAGCAGGGAAATCGCAATGTCCGGCCCCACGATGACCTGCCGGGAGCTGCCGAAGAACGGATAGACCACCAGCGGCACCAGCGCCGCGTAAAGCCCGTACTGCGGCGGCAGCCCCATCAGTCCGGCGTAGGCGATGACCGACGGGATCATCACCACGCACACGCTGATGCCGGCGACCAGGTCCGCCCGCAGCCATTCGGGCCGGTAGGTCCGGAATAGGGCCCATCCGGGCAGGCCTCGCCGCACTGCCGTCGGCGCACCGGGTTTCGGAATCTCGCTCATCATCAGCTATACCATCCGACAAGAGGCGACCCTACCGCAGCATCGCGGTCCCTGAAAGCCCAAAATCAACCGCCGCATCGTAGCCGCCAACGTCAGTTGGCGCACTATTCCTTCATGGCAGATCAGCGCCAACTGACGTTGGCGGCTACGATTCCTTGAATCCGCGCCCCAATTTCCGCTTGCGCCGTGCCGCGGGCCGGTTAAAGCTCATGGAGGATATGAACTATAAAATCTCTCAGCGTGCCGCGTCCCTGTCGCCGTCGCTCACCCTGGCCATTGACTCCAAGGCCAAAGCCATGAAGGCCGAGGGCCTGGACGTCGTCGGCTTCGGCGCCGGCGAACCGGACTTCGACACACCGCAGCACATCAAAGACGCCTGTGCCAAAGCGCTGGCCGCCGGCTTCACCAAATACACCCCCGCCGCCGGCATCCCCGAGCTGCGCTCGGCCATCGCCGACAAGCACAAGCGCGAGAACGGCCTCACCTACAAACCCTCCCAGGTCATCGTCTCCTGCGGCGGCAAACACTCCTGCTTCAACGTCATCTTCGCCACCTGTGAGGAAGGCGACGAGGTCATCATCCCCGCGCCCTACTGGCTGAGCTATCCCGAGATGGTCAAGATGGCCGGCGCCAGGCCCGTCATCGTCGAGACCACCGACAAGACGGAGTTCAAGCTCACCCCCGACGCCCTGCGCGCGGCCATCACGCCCCGCACGCGCCTGTTTGTTCTCAACTCGCCCAGCAACCCCACCGGCTCGGTCTATACCCCCGCCGAACTCAAGGCCCTCGGTGACATCTGCGTCGAGAAGAACGTCCTCATCATGAGCGACGAAATCTACGAGCACCTGCTCTATGATGGCGCCACCACCAAGAGCGTCGCCAGCTTCTCGCCCGCCCACTTCGAGCACACGATCATCGTCCACGGCTTCGCCAAGGCCTGGAGCATGACCGGTTGGCGCCTCGGCTGGTGCGCCGCGCCCGAGCCGATCGCCAAGGCCATTGACGCCGTCCAGAGCCACAGCACCAGCAACCCGACCAGCTTTGCCCAGAAAGGCGCCGTCGCCGCGCTGACGGGCCCGCAGGACCATCTGCCGATCTGGCTCGCGGAGTTCGACAAGCGCCGCAAGTTTGCCTGGGCCAAGCTCAACGCCACTCCCGGCCTCTCGTGTGTCAATGCCAAGGGCGCCTTCTACCTGTTCCCGAACATCTCGAAGACCGGCCTCAAGTCCACCGAGTTCTGCGCGAAGCTGCTCGAAGCCGAGAAGGTGGCCGCCGTGCCCGGCATCGCGTTCGGCGCCGACGACTACATCCGCCTCAGCTACGCCACGAGCATGGCTAACATCGAGAAGGGCCTCGACCGCATCGAGAACTTCTGCAAGACGCTGGTGAAGTAAGGGCGCCGTAAGCCCGGGGCACAATCCCGCGCGGCGGTGGCGGAAGCCCAGCCGTATGGCAACGCGGGCAGCGGGTTCAGCTCCTTCCTGGGGCTCAATCCGAACGGAAACTGGTGCCTGTTCGTGGCCGATCTGAATAGCGGGGACATGATGACGGTGAATAGCTGGGGGTTGCACCTGGAGCTGTCGGCGGTGCCCGAGCCTTCCGAATGGGCGGCGCTGAGCTTGGGGGTGCTGGGGGTTGTCTGGGTGGTGAAGCGGCTGTTCATGCCGGGGCGGGCGTAGTTCGTTTGGGATCCTTTCGCGGGGCGTGGCTAAAGTTGCCAGGCTCGGGTGAGGGT